>DBDM01000049.1:0-1301 GCA_002293585.1 Bacteroidales bacterium UBA932 | reverse complement strand
TGAAAGCCGTAGCGCTGGCGCTGACGGCCAATCCCAATATTGCCAGCAAACGCTGGGTGTATGAGCAATACGATTCAATGGTGCGCACGGTGAATATGAGTACCAACCGTCCGTCGGACGCCGGTGTGGTAAATATTAAAGGCACCAACAAAGCCCTGGCGGTGTGCACGGACTGCAACAGCCGTTACGTGAAAGCCGATCCGGAAACCGGCACCATGATTGCCGTAGCCGAAAGCGCCCGCAACGTGGTGTGTTCCGGCGCCGAACCTTGCGCCATCACCAACTGCCTCAACTTCGGCAATCCTTACAATCCCGAAGTGTACTGGCAGTTTGTACATGCTATTAAAGGAATGAGTAAAGCCTGTGAACGTTTCGGCACCCCGGTAACCGGCGGCAATGTGAGCTTCTATAATCAATATGAAATCAAAGGTCGTACCGAAGCAGTGAACCCCACGCCCACCATCGGGATGTTGGGCATACTCACCGACAAGGCGCACCAAACAACGTTGGCCTTTCAGGAAAAAGGCGACGTTATTTATCTCATAGGCGCTTCGAAAGAAGATATTGCTTCTTCGGAATATCTCTACAGCTATCATGGTGTGAAAGCCTCTCCCGTACCCTATTTCAATTTAGAAGAAGAATTTGCCACACAGCAGGCAGTGCTCCGCGCCATACGCGAAGGATTGGTCAATAACGCCCATGACGTGTCCGACGGCGGTTTATTCATTACGCTGCTTGAATCGGCCATGCCCAATAGTCTGGGCTTCGATATTACCACCGACAGTGAAATACGCACCGACGCTTTCCTTTTCGGAGAAGCGCAGGGACGTATAGTCATCAGCGTATCGCCCGAGAGTGAAGTCAATTTCGTTGATTTCATGCGTGCACAAAAGGTGCCGCTGACGCTTTTGGGACATGTTACCAAAGGCGAATTCCGGATCGATGATGAGTCATTCGGTTTTGTCAACGACTACAAGACCATTTACGATAATGCACTGAGGAAGATCATTGAGAATGGATAAAAATCCTGAGAACATTGCGGGCATGTTCAATGCTATTGCGCCGCAGTATGATTTTCTTAACCATTTCCTTTCTTTAGGCATCGACAGGTATTGGCGCCGCCGGCTGGTCCGGCGTGTACGCACACATAGTCCCTCGCACATCCTTGATGTAGCTACCGGTACCGGTGATCTGGCGATTTTGTTGCAACAAAAAACCGGCGCTGCCGTTACCGGCATCGACATTGCAGAGGGAATGATGGACGTCGCACGAAAAAAAACTCTCAACTCTCAACTCTCAAC
>DBDM01000008.1 GCA_002293585.1 Bacteroidales bacterium UBA932 | reverse complement strand
GATAAGAGCATAGAGTTTCGATATAAAAATAAATTTTCAACTTTATGAAAAAGAAAAATACTTTTACTGAAAATGACATAAATAAACTTTTAGGAGTTTTGAAAATTGGTAAAGAAAATGCCAAAACGGCATGCACTATAGCTACTGAGATTGGTTATCCAACAACTCATAATCAACCTAAAACTAGAAAATTAATTCGCGAAGCAATAAAACAAGGTCATTGAATTCGTAGTTCTACGAGTAAACCCAAAGGTTATTGGATAACAAATAGTTTGAATGAAATAAATGCATATATTACAACTTTAACCGGAAGGTCTAAGGCCATTTTAGAAAGAGTTGCTAATATAAAAGAACAATGGAATACACAACATCCACATCAATTAATTGGATAAAATGCAAAAACATTCCCTTGATTTCGGCAAAAAGAGAAAATTCTTACATAAGAAATAAATGTATGGCAAAAGAATGGATATTAAATAGTGTAATGAACCGTTTCCAATTAAATTTCAAAAGAAACGTAGGCGCTACTTCCGAATCAATTCGCAAATGTTCACCCAAAACATTAGACGAGTGGCGGGAATATTATTTTGCAAATGTAAAAAGTAAAGCTCATATTGAAGAATTGGGCAAAAAACTTTACGTGAAAATTACAGAAGTAATCCTATCAGAGGTTGCCGAAATTACGGAACAAGATTGTATAGATTACATGATACAACTTGTAATTGATAGAACATTTGACGGTTATACAACAGAAATTCAAACCATTTATGGACAATTGCAAAGTATTTTAAGTGTAAAGATAGAGCCAGCACCGGACGAATGGGATAGATTGTTTAACATAGATTTTTACATAAAAATCGACGAAAAATATATCGGACTCCAAATAAAACCAATAAATACATGTGTACAACTTCCCGAAATTTTTAAAGAATATGCACTACAAGCCGAAACGCACAAGAAATTTACAGAAGGTTTCGGTGGAAAAGTATTTTATTTATTTTCAACAAAAGTCGGAGACAAAAAAGAAATTGCCAATAAAGAAGTAATAGAAGATATTAAAAATGAGATTCAAAGGTTAAATTCGCTTTAGTGTGCTATTTTTTGTATCTTTGTAGGTTTAATGAACCGGATTTTATATATCATAACAGCATGTTTGCTCTTTGCCGGGTGTTCTACTAAAAAAAACACCTGGATGACGCGCGCTTACCATAATGTTACCTCGGAGTTCAACGTTAAATTCAACGCCGGCGAGAGTTTCAAGGAGGGCGTGCGGAAAGCCGAAGCCTACCCCGCACCCGACTACAACGAACTGCTGCCGGTGTTCGTGTTTTCCTACGATGATATTGCGAAACAGGTGACCAGCGAGATGGACCGCACCATCGACAAGTGCACCAAGCTCATCACGCAGCACTCTATCACCGTGAAACCGAAAAGGCCCAAGGGCAGGATGACTCAGAAAGACCGCGAGTTTTACAACCAGCGTGAATTTAATTCGGTGGTTGATGAGGCCTACCTGCTGTCGGGCAAGGCCAGTCTTTATTTGCAAAAGTACGAGCAGGCAATCACTTTATTCGAATATGCACTATTGGAATTTTCTAAAGCCTCGGCCATACCCGAAATTAAACTATGGCTGGCGGTAGCGTATACCAATACCGGAGAACTCGACCGCGTGGAGAAATTACTGTCGGAAGCCAACGAAAGCAACCAACTCTCCAAGGCCAACCGTGCTAACCTGCATGCTGCTTACGCCAACTATTACCTGAAATCGGGCAACAACGGAGAAGCTTCGAAGGAACTGGAAACGGCGTTGAAAGACGAATCCCGCAAGGCTAACAGGATACGCTATCGTTTTATTCTGGCTTATCTCTACAACCATTTGAATAAGCCGGCGGAAGCTACCGCACACCTGCAAAAAATCATCAGCGCGTCGACAGACTACGAACAGGAATTTTCCGCACAAATGTTGCTGGCCGGTTCTTTCGAGCCTTCTCAAGCGCAGAAGATGAAAAATAACCTGCTGAAGATGTTGAAAAATCCCAGGAATGAAATGTACGCCGACCGTATTTATTTTGCACTGGCAAAAACGGAACAAATTGCAGGTAACGATTCGGCCGCCGTGGCTTATCTCGAACAATCGGTAAAGGCAGAGTCCAGCAATCCGCGCCAAAACGGGCTTTCCTATGAAATGCTGGGCAACTATTATTACGATCACGAGCACTATGCGCAAGCTTACGACAATTTAAGCCGGGCAACGGAAATTTTAGACCCCGGATTTTCACGCTACAATCAGATCAAGGATCGTGCCCTGTCGATAAAAAACGTTGCCATTAACTGGAAGATCATACACCGTGAAGACAGTTTGCAACGCATAGCAAAAATGCCCACTGCCGAACGCGAAAAAATGATCGCCGAAGCCATTGCCGGGGTGATAGAGGAAGAGCGGCGTATTGCCGAAGAAGAACAGCAGCGGCAATTCCATATCAACCAGCAGGAACAACAACGTTATTCCGACAATTTTAACAACAGCGGCAAGTGGTATTTCTATAATATCAATTCGGTGAATGCCGGACAGGCGGCGTTTACCATGCGTTGGGGCAAACGGCGGCTCGAAGATGACTGGCGCCGCAAAGACCGCAGCGAAACGAACGTCTTGTCGAATGATCAGGAAGCCAATGCCGGCGACACGACTAAAGCGACACCTCCGCCTTCGAATAAAACCAGGGAGTTTTATACCCGTGACCTGCCGTTGACGCCCGAAGCCATGAAAGCCTCCAACGACCGGATACGCCCCGCCCTGTTCCTGCTTGGCGAAGCGTATATGAATGATGTGAAAAAGCCGCTAAAAGCTATTGATACTTTCCTGGATCTGTTGCAACGCTTCCCCGACAATGAAAATCTGGCATCCACCTATTATTATCTCTACAACCTCTACACAGAAGCGGGCAATGCCGAAGAAGGTAATAAGTATAAACAACTGCTCATTGGTAAATATCCGAAAGCGCCCCTAACGCAGATGATCACCAATCCTAACTACCTGCAGGAACAACGGGTGCTGAGTGAACAGATCGAAACTGCTTATGCGGAAGCGCTCAAAGCATACAACGAAAGGCGCTACTCCGAGGCATGGGCTATGGCAGGCCGGATCAACGAACAATACCCGCAGAACCTGATACAACCGCAAATTGCACTGCTCCGGGCCTTCTGTACGGCCAAGACAAGCAATATCGGCACTTATAAGCAAGCGCTAACCGACATTACCGCCCAGTATCCCACCTCCGAGGCAGCACAGAAAGCCAAAGAACTACTGACCGCCCTCAATGCCAATGCGCTTCAATATACAACATCACAGTCCGGCACTGCTGCCGGAACAACTGCCGGTGCGACCAGCGACATGGGCAGCACTTATACAGCGCCGACTAAAGTAGCATTCACGCCCGACGACGACGGAGTGCATTATTTTGCTATTCTTTTCGACAGCAAACAAAATGCCAATGAACTGCTCTTTGCCATGGAGTCTTATAACATCGATCATTTTCTTGATCACAATTACGAAGTAAGCGTACACGCTATAGCCGACAATTATTCGATGTTATCGGTGAAACCTTTCGCCAACCGGCAACGCGCCGAAGACTATGCGTTGAGCATTGAGGAAAATAAGGCGCTGGAGGCTTTCGGCCCGATCAATTTCCGCCGGATGCTCATCACCCCGGCCAACCTTGAACTGTTGACCCGGACAAAAGCGGTGGTGGATTATCTTGATTTCTTCAATACGCATTATGCCGACTAAAGAACGAATAGAACGCGGATGACGCGGATTAAACAGATGAACGCGGATAAAAACAATCTCAAGATCTCAAAGTCTCAAGATCTCAAAGTCTACAACATAGAAGCGCTGCCAGAAGCAGCCCAAGCCTTGCTATCCCTGATTGGCGATCACAAAGTAGTGGCTTTCTATGGAACGATGGGCGCCGGAAAGACCACTTTAATAAAGGCCCTTTGCGCCGCTATGGGCATTGGCGCCACGGTGAACAGTCCTACCTTTTCCTTAGTGAACGAATACCGGCGTCCCACAGGAGAGCCGGTGTACCATTTCGATTTCTACCGCATTAATAAAATAGAAGAAGTATATGACTTCGGCTACGAAGAATATTTCTACAGCGGACACCTCTGCCTCATTGAATGGCCGGAACTTATCGAACCGCTGCTGCCCACCGGCACATTAAAATTACATATCAACGTTAATGCCGACGGCAGCCGCAGCATTATGCCCGTTTAGCGCAACAAACTCTTCACAAAACAAAAAAAAAGCCGGAGCTGCTATGAACTCCGGCTGAAGAGGGGTTGTATCTTCACCCTGTCGAGATAAACGGCATCAAACTACAGGTGCAGGGTATAGTCCTGTTCAGGCATTACCCTTTATTTTCTTTGCAGTACCTGTCGGCTTCGTCGATAATTTGGTCAAGCGTCATGTCAGGGAAGAGGTGCTCTTTGCGCCACTCGGTGTAGTCGAACGGCTCACGAAGCAACAATACCACAAATCGCTCGGCATCTACCAGTCCCAGTTCGCTGGTCAGGCATCTCATGCCCTGGTCCAGCAGTGTTGCGCTGTTTTTCATAGTTCAATCATATTAATAAATTCTATCGGACTGCATATCACAATGCGTTCATCTTTGTATTGCAACAACCGCCTGTCCACGGTGATGAAACAGCCACACCCGCCAGCAATAGCACTTGCCACATGAACGGCATCAGCTTCCCTCACGCCGGTGGCCATGATTTGTTTTGCCACCGCCCGTATCGTTTCCGATTTTTCTACAAACACAGTGCTTAGCTTTTCCCACTGTGCAACGGCTTTGCGCTTCGCATCGAAAGGGTTTCGACTGTTTTCAAAGCGCATGATGAACGACCACACCAATTCCAGCTTCTTTTCCACCACGAGCGACTGTATATGCAGCTTGGCTTGTGTCTCCAAATATATCCGCAGTTGCGACTGGTCATCGTAAGGGCGGTTGAAACAACAGTTGTCGAGGTATATTCGCCGTTCCATAATCTTGCGTGTTAATCACGCTGCAAAGATACGCATTTTTTGATAAACGCAAACAAAAAAGCCGGAGCTATGAACTCCGGCCTGTATGATAAATTACAAAAACTAGTTTACATCACGGACACAACGAACCGACGCTGCTAACATCTTACCTTTGTAGTAGCCATTGTAGCCAGGGTTGCCGTAGCTAATATCGAAGTACATGCAGTAGCCATAGCTAGATTCGCCATGGAACGGCGTAGACGACCAATAGAGACCTTCATGTTGGCTACCATCACCACCATTGTGACCAAGAGCTGGCAGAAAGATACACCTCATGTTTGAAGGTAATGAGCAGGACCTATGATTCGGTCCATAAAACCTTCCAGCGACCTGATTGCCTCTTGTATTCGCATTAGCCCAAGAGCTACCCAAAGCTTTCAATGCCCACCACTCATCAAGAGTCGGCAAGCGCCAACCATCGGGGCAAGGATTAATTGTCCACGGGTCAGTGGGTGTTGCAGTTGGAAAATCGGTCTCCGCATCTTCGGCAGTCCAAGCAGCGGTACGATTCCATTGATAGAATTTAGTGTACATGTCAGGGCGGACAGCAAAGATCTGATAGTTGTCAACATTATATGCCGCCCATTCTACCTCGCCAACTATCACCTTATCGGATAGCACCTGCAAGGCACAGGTGCCGGTGTGCCCGCCATCGTCAGTAGTTACAGTAATGGTAGTTGCCCCGAGTGCCACTGTCATAACCATTCCGTCGTTTACTGTGGCTACCGATGTGTTGCTGCTTGTCCACGATACCGTTTTATTGGTGGCAGCGGCAGGCGATACTGTAGCGGTGAAAGTCAGCATGGCGCCGGTGGTAACAATGGTATCGGCCACATTCAGCGACACACCGGTTACGGCTACGGTGTTATCATCCTCTTTTTCACAAGCGGTAAAGCTAAGTGCTAAGAGCAGTAGCACTAAATGGAAAATTAGTTTTTTCATAGCATATAAATTATCTCAATATTTACCTAAAGCCACTTCACCAGCGCGAAGTCCTGCCGGTGAGGTAATTTGTGATTTTTGGCATAAATACGCGCGGCGGAATAGAACATGCCGGGTTCGTCGGGCACCATTTTTACTTTGTAAGTAGCCTGTCCCTCGGAATAACTATCCAACTTAAATTCGTAAGTTGATTTGATCACGTATTTATCGTCTTTTTCCTGTGCGGCCACCACAATTTCCACGCCTATATCTTCCGGGTTGAGATTACCGATGAGCAAGGTCACCGATGTTTCCATTTCTTTACCCAGTGCATATATATCATGCACTTTGTCGGGCTGCTCCATCGAAAGCACTTCTATGTGTTCCCACTCGCGTTTCACCTTCTTCTTCCATTCGGCAATGGACACCGCTTCGGCGTAATCATTCTTCACTAACCAGGCATGACGCTCGGCTAACTTGTTGTAGAAACGGTCTTCATAATCACCTATCATGCGGTTGGTAGTGAAATTAGACGCCACCTTCGCAATAGTATTCTTAATCTGGTTCATCCATTCCACAGAAATGCCCTGCTTATCGCGTTTATAAAACATCGGCGCAATTTCATCTTCTAACATATTGTAGATGGTTTCCACATCAAGTTCATCCTGGAACGCATTGTTTTCATAAGTTTGCTCCATGGGCAAGGCCCAACCGGCGCCCGGCTGATAGCCTTCCACCCACCATCCGTCGAGCACGCTGAAGTGCATTACACCGTTCATCACGGCTTTTTCGCCGCTGGTGCCCGATGCTTCGAGCGGGCGCGTAGGCGTATTCATCCAAATATCCACGCCTTGCACCAGCAATTTCGCCAATTCAATGTCGTAGTTGGGCACAAACACTATCTTGCCGATGAATTGCGGCATCTTCGACACTTCCACAATGCGCTTAATCAGGTCTTGCCCTGCTTTATCGGCCGGGTGCGCCTTTCCGGCGAAAAGGAATTGCACCGGATGTTTCGGATTGTTCACCACCTCATTCAAACGGTCGAGGTCTTTGAACAACAAGTGGGCACGTTTGTAGGTGGCAAAACGGCGGGCAAAGCCAATGGTAAGCACATCGTCGCGCAACAGTTCTTTCACCTCCACTACCTGACGCGGTGTAAAGTAAGTAATCATCGATGAGTCGGACAAGCGCTGCTTGATTTCAGTAATAAGACGTTTGCGCAACTTATTCCGCGTTTCGAGAATACGGCTGTTCTCCACTTTATGAATGCCGTCGAAACAACTCTTGTCGTAATGATGCGTTTTAAATTCTTCGCCGAACACCTCTCCCTGTATTTCTTTCCATTCCGGTGCCGTCCAGGTGGGATAATGCACTCCGTTGGTCACGTAACTTACATGCAGTTCTTCGGGCAGGTATCCCGGCCAAAGGCCTTTCAAAATATCGCGACTCACTTCACCGTGCAGCCAGCTCACACCATTCACTTCCTGCGACAGATTAGCCGCTAAGTAGCTCATGGAGAATTTTTCGTTCGGGTCGCAGGCCTTGATCTTACCTAAGCTCATGAGTTTCCCCCAGGTAATTTTGAGACGGTCGGGGTAGTGCGACATATAAGTACGCAACATATTTTCATCGAAAGCATCATGGCCTGCAGGTACCGGTGTGTGTGTGGTAAAGAGCGACGACGCCCTCACCACTTCCAGCGCTTCGTCGAAGGTCAGGTTTTCGTCCACCACAAATTCGCGCAGACGCTCCAATCCGATAAATGCGGCATGGCCCTCGTTACAGTGGTATACATCTATTTTTTTGTCTAAATGACGCAAAGCGCGAATACCACCCACGCCCAGCAATATTTCCTGTTTCAACCGGTTTTCCCAGTCGCCGCCATAGAGATGATAGGTGATGCTGCGGTCTTCCGCCGAATTTTCTTCGTGGTCGGTATCGAGCAGGTACAATTCTACCCGTCCCACATCCACGCGCCACAGGCGAGCGTTTACGTTGCGGCCCGGAAAGGCAATACTCACCGTTACCCATTTGCCATCTTTGTCATGCACCGGCGTGGCGGGAATTTTCATGAAATCCTGCGCCTCGTAGCTCGACACCTGGTCGCCGGCCGAAGATAATTTCTGGGTAAAATAGCCATAACGGTACAGCAATCCCACGGCAGTAATATTGACACCTTTGTCACTGGCTTCTTTCAGGTAATCGCCGGCCAGAATGCCCAAGCCGCCCGAATAAATTTTCAGCGAGGTATGCAAACCGTATTCCATGCTGAAATAGGCAATGCCGGGGTTTTTCATTTTCTTTTTACCGGCCATGTAGTCGGTAAAACGGGTATGCACTTCCTGTAAGCGTTGTACGAATTTACTATCTTTCTCCAACTCCCGGTACCGTTGGTAACGTATCCTGTCGAGTAGGGCGATGGGATTAAATTCGCAGCGCTCCCACAACTCGGGATCGATTGAACGGAAAAGTTCGACTGCATCCTCATTCCAACACCACCATAAGTTTTTAGACAATTCTTCGAGAGCGGCAAGGCGTTCGGGAATTTGCCGGTGGATCATAACCGGGTTCCAAGACGGAGTGCTGATAGACACTTGCTTGTCGATATACGAAGTATGCTCTTCCGCCGGTGCGGGAATGCCGGGTAAACGTTCCAGCACTTTACCCAATGCCAGGGCTGCCGCTTTATTGTAATAAACGATCTGATGATCCCAAAGGGCGATGGTCGACACTTCTTTGGCGTTAACCTTTAACGCTTCCATTGCCGTATCCGGCAATTTCACTATTTCCAGTATCCGATTCGACACGGCGGCTACCACCTCATCATAATTACTGTCGTTGCGTTCTACAATGGCTATGCCTTTATGTTCACCCTGATAATAGCCTTTCACCCACTGGCCGAAACCGGCCAACGAAGTGGTCAGGGAAGGAACGGAAAAAGCCAGGCTTTCCAACGGCGTATAACCCCAGGGTTCGTAGTAGGACGGGAACAAGGTCAGGTCAAGACCCACGAGCAGGTCATAATAAGGCATATTGAAAATACCATCGTTACCGTTGAGGTAGGAAGGTACAAAGATCAATTTCACCCGGTCGTCGGCTGTATTGTTCAATCCTTTTTCTTTCCAGCGGACGGTAACGGCGTCATTTTCCGGATTACTCAGGTAATGAGTAGCATGATTATCACAAAGATCATGGGGTTCGTCGGGAACTTGCAGGTTATGCAGCAATTCTTTATTGGGGCCATGATGGTTGCCGGGCACCATAATGAAAGCGATAATATCACGATCGACCTGTCCGTTACGGTTCAGTTGCGCCAACGCATCAATGAACACATCAATGCCTTTGTTTTTATATTCGTAGCGGCCGCTGATACCTACCAGCAAGGCATCAGGGGCAATGTCGCGTCGGGTCAACGCCCGGGCGACTGTTATCAATTGATCACGCCCTGCTTTTCGTTTGGCCGGATAATCGGCTGCCGAAGGCGTAAAACTATTTTCAAATCCGTTAGGGGTAATGATATCTACCTCATGAGAGAGGAAATGTTTACATTCCCGGGCGGTAATATCACTCACGGTGGTGAAACAATCCGCCGCGTTAGCAGCGGCTTTTTCGAGGGAATCGCGTGAAGTCACGTTATATTGACGGGCGATCTCGTCGGGATTATAGCTCTCCATTTGATCATAGAGCGGCCTGTTGTTTCCGGCGATGCAGCGTCCCAACACCGTAGCATGCGTAGTAAAAATACAACCCACATGCGGGACTTGCATTTTGAGGTACAACAAGCCGGCGCCGGTCATCCATTCGTGGAATTGCGCCACGGCGCGTTGACGGGCCGAGGCATTAAAATTAACAAAACTTTCGATTACCTTTCCGGCCGCGTAGCCGAAGAGGGCCGACTCAATGTAGTCCCATTGCCCGGCGATGGAATCCAGTTTATATACTTCCCAAAACTTGGCAAATATCTCATCTTTTTTCTGAAAAAATGCCGTAAAGTCTACCAAAATAGCGATAGGGTTACCGGCCACATTCCAGCGCCCTACCCTGACACGCAAACCTTCCTCGGCAGCCTTAGCTTTCCAGGAACGAAGCAATCGGGTATCTTCGGTAAAATCCGGATTTTGCTTTGTATCACGCCATACGTCAGGCCCGATCAGAATATGATTATTTTTCATTTCTCTACTCATATTCAGCGCCTTAGTAGCAACAACGGTATAAATACCACCTACTTTGTTACACACTTCCCAGCTTACTTCAAATAAAAAATCCGGTTGCATTTTTTCTTTCATAACTTATTAAAATCTTTGATTCTTGTATCTTTATTTAACAACAAAGTCACAGCAAACGCCGTGACTTTGTTAAAAAAAATTAGCCAGTAAGCAAGTTACTTATTTCTTTTTAGCAACTTTTTTAACGGCTTTCTTAGGAGCAGCTTTTTTAACTACTTTTTTAGGA
>DBDM01000127.1 GCA_002293585.1 Bacteroidales bacterium UBA932 | reverse complement strand
GGATTGGTTTTCTTTTTCAGGTCGTCCAACATCTGGTGCCCATGGTCGGGACGCACGGGTATGCTTACTTTACGCCGGTTCTGCAATTCCAAAAGGGCTTTCATCACACCATACATATCCACATCGCCGCCCAAATGGTTGTCTTCATAAAAGTCGCCGTCGGCATTGCGCTTAGTGCTGCGGAGGTGCACGAAATTCACACGGTCGCCAAACTCGGTCATCATGGCGGCTAATTCGTTGTCACCACGCACGCCTAAGGAGCCGGTGCAAAGGCACAGTCCGTTGGATTCGTTGGGAACGGCAGCAACCAGCCGGCGGAAATCATCGGCCGTGCTCATGATACGGGGCAATCCTAATATGGAGTACGGCGGATCATCGGGATGGATCACTAACTTCACCCCCACCTCGTCTGCTACCGGTGTAATTTCACGCAGGAAATACACTAAATTGGCGCGCAGTTTGTCGGCACTAATATCTTTGTAACGGTCGAGCGCCCGTTGAAACTGTTCTACCGTAAAACTTTCTTCGGCTCCGGGAAGTCCCGCAAGCATGTTGCGCGTAAGCACGTGCTTTTCTTCTTCACTCATACTGTCGAAGCGCGCTTTGGCTTTCTCTATCTGCTCCGGCGTGTAGTCTTTTTCAGCGTCCGGACGTTTCAGGATGAACAGGTCGAAAGCCACAAAAGCCGCCATTTCAAAACGCAGGGCTTTAGAACCGTCGGGCAACGTATAGGCCAAATCGGTACGAGTCCAGTCAAGCACCGGCATGAAATTATAAGTCACAATTTTTATCCCGCACTTTGCCAGATTGCGTATCGTCTGCTTATAATTATCAATATATTGCTGAAAATCGCCGGTCTGTGTTTTGATATATTCGTGCACAGGCACGCTTTCCACTACAGACCAACGCAGGCCCACATCTTCCACCATTTTTTTGCGTTCCTCAATTTCTTCCACCGGCCACATGCCACCATTGGAAATATGGTGAAGAGCCGTAACCACGCCGGTAGCACCGGCCTGCTTAATATCCCAAAGGCTCACCGGATCGTTGGGACCATACCATCGCCAAGTTTGTTCACAGAGATACATAAATATNNATAAATTAAAGTTTTTTTTAGCATAAAAAGATTTTTATATCGAAAAGGCGTCAAAGCCGCCGTCGATCACAGTGAGCGTTCCGGTAACAAAGCCGGAGGCTTCGCTGGCCAGCCATTGCAACGTGCCAAGCAGTTCGTCGGCCTCGCCGAAACGTCCGAAAGGCGTATGCGCTATAATCGCTTTGGCACGGTCGGTATAGCTGCCGTCGGGATTCAATAACAAGGCGCGGTTCTGTTCGGTAATACAGAAACCCGGCGCAATAGCATTCACGCGCAATCCGGAGCCGAATTTCATCGCCAGTTCCCCGGCCATATATTGGGTAAAATTCACCACCGCCGCTTTTGCCGTACCATAGCCGGCTACACGGGTCAACGGACGGATAGCCGATTCGGAAGCGATGTTGATGATGCTGCCTTTTTTCTGTTGGGCCATGGCTTTTGAAAACACCATGGTAGGCAGGATGGTGCCGAACAAATTCAGGTCTACCACTTTTTTAAAAGCTTCTACTTCGAGATCAAACACCGTTTTGTCGGGAGCAATGGTAGCTCCGGGCATGTTGCCACCGGCGCCGTTGATCAGTACATCTATGCGTCCGTATGCTTTCATGATGGTTTCGTAATTCCGCTCCAGCACTTCCTTGTCGAGTACATTCGTTGCTACGAACATCGCTTCATGTCCTTTGGATTTCACCTCCTTCACTAATGCTGCGCCCGCGTCTTCATTGCGGTCGAGCACCACTACGCTAGCGCCTTCGGCGGCAAAATGATGCACCATGGAGGTACCCAAAATACCTGCTCCGCCGGTAATGAGCACCACTTTATCTTTAACTTCAAACAATCGACTCATTTTATTTTATTTTGTTTTATTTTAGTTTTCTTATTAAAGTTTATAACCGCATTAGATAATTTTAATAAAGGTAATCCTTATTTCCATGATATCCTACAAAAATAGCTGAAAAATTATAAACAAAAATCATAAAATACTGATTATAAAATCAATTCACCTTACCTAACAGGGCGGTTAAACTGCTTGTTTTCTAACCTGCAGCGCGCTATTTCTTCATATTGAGTGCCGGGAATGCCGTAGTTCGCGTAAGGATATATGCTGATCCCGCCGCGAGGAGTGAAATAACCGGTCACTTCAATGTATTTCGGCGCCATCAGCTTTATCAGGTCTTTCATGATGATATTCACACAATCTTCATGAAAAGCGCCATGATTGCGGAAACTGAAAAGATAAAGTTTCAGACTTTTACTTTCAACCATATTGATATTAGGAATATAATCTATCAGGATGGTTGCAAAATCAGGCTGTCCGGTAATCGGGCAAAGGCTTGTAAATTCGGGACAATTAAACCTCACCCAATAGTCATTTCCGGGATGTTTATTGACAAATGATTCCAACACTTCAGGTGCATAATCCTGTTTATATTCCGTTTTTCTTCCCAAGAGAGTTAAACCACTCAATTGGCTATTTCCGAAAGTTGTTTCTTCAGTTTTCATCTGTATGCTTTATACCTAAAATCTTATATTATGATTGCAAAGTTACTAAACAAAACGCAATAAACAGAGTTTCCCAGGACAAACGCATCTAATTTTTTAAGAATTTTGATAAGATACTTGGTCATTCCAACCTGTAATCGTTTGAATCCCTCCCAATGGATAGCTTAAAAGGCGAAGGGCAAAAGGTACATGGTGCACGGCGCAAGTCCCGCAGGGATGATATATGTGTAAACCCGA
>DBDM01000157.1 GCA_002293585.1 Bacteroidales bacterium UBA932 | reverse complement strand
CAACCATGTCCAACCCGAACCGAATAAACCAATAGCCGCCTTGTTGAACTGATCCTTGAAAGCCTCCAATGAACCAAAACTTTTATTGATCGCTTCCAGCAATTTGCCTTCAGGCACTTTCTTCGGAGCGGGCGAAAAAGTATCGAAATAAAACGTATGGTTCCATACCTGTCCGGCATTGTTAAACAACGCACCCTCCGCATTTTTCACAATTTGTTCCAACGAGGCGTTTTCAAATTTTGTGCCGGCAATCAAATTATTAAGATTATTCACATAAGCTTGCAAATGCTTGCCCCAATGGTATTCCATTGTTTCTTTGCTGATGGTAGGAGCCAGTGCTTCTACCGCATAGTTCAACTGTGGCAATTCATGTTTCATGATATGATTATTTTTTAATTATTTTTCAAACATAAATGATATAACAAATACCATGCCAATTCAAAAAAATCACTATTTTTGTACTTTAAATATATATAAATCTATATGTTAACACTCAAACTCCTCCGGGAACAGACCGCCTTTGTCATTGAAAGATTGGCAGTTAAACATTTCGACGCCAAAAATATCATCGAACAGGTAATCGCTTTAGACGATGAACGCAAAGCGCTGCAAACAAAATTGGACAGCAATTTGGCCGAACAAAACGCCACTGCCAAACAGATCGGTGCGCTCATGCAGCAAGGCAAAAAAGAAGAAGCCGAAGCCTGCAAACAAAAAACCGCCACGCTGAAAGAACAGTCGAAAACATGGGAACAAGAGCTGTCGGAAATAGAAAAAAAATTGAATGATACGATTGTGCAATTACCCAATCTGCCGCACACTTCCGTCCCTGCGGGACGCACCCCCGAAAACAACGTGATAGTGCGCGAAGGCGGCGCCAAGCCTGCGTTACAGCAAACCCTTCCGCACTGGGAGCTGGCGAAGAAATATGATATTATTGATTTTGATTTAGGCGTAAAACTCACAGGCGCCGGATTCCCCGTATACAAAGGTTTGGGTGCAAAATTGCAACGCGCATTAATTGCTTACTTCCTCGACAAAAACACCGCTGCCGGATACCTTGAAGTACAACCGCCACTGATGGTCAACGAGGCCTCAGGCTTCGGCACGGGGCAGCTGCCCGACAAGGAAGGACAGATGTATCACGTGGGAGTAGACAATTTTTATTTAATCCCTACCGCTGAAGTGCCGGTGACCAATATTTACCGCGACGTGATCCTTAATCCTTCCGATTTTCCGGTGAAACTGACCGCTTATACGCCCTGCTTCCGCCGCGAAGCCGGCTCCTACGGCAAGGACGTGCGCGGCCTCAACCGTCTGCACCAGTTCGACAAGGTAGAAATTGTGCAACTGCAATTGCCGGAAAACTCCTACAAAGCATTGGACGAAATGGTGGCGCACGTGGAAGACATTGTGCAAAGCCTCGGCCTCCCCTATCGCATACTGCGCCTCTGCGGCGGCGATATGAGTTTCACGTCGGCGCTGACCTATGATTTTGAAGTATTTTCCGCCGCGCAGGAACGCTGGCTCGAAGTAAGCTCTGTGTCGAATTTCGAATCGTTCCAGGCCAACCGCCTAAAGCTGCGTTACCGCGACGACAATAAGAAAACACAACTGCCCCACACGCTCAACGGCAGTTCCCTGGCGCTGCCCCGCATCCTGGCCGCCCTGCTGGAAAATAACCAAACGCCGGAGGGCATCAAGATCCCGGACGTGCTGCAACCGTACATGGGAGCTACTAATGTGCAAATATGCTGATATCAATTACGAATTTCAAATTACGAGTTACGAGTTGGCAGTAAACAGTAGCCAGTAGGCAGCATAAAGCGATGAGCGATGAGTTTTTTTGCTCATCTCTTATCTCTCAGTCTCTCGTCTTTTTTCATCAGCACATTAACTACTCGTCTTTCTCGTTGGACTGGGCTTCGTAGTCCTTCAGCAATTTATCCTGCACTTCGGCGGGCACCTGCTGGTAGTCGGCAAACTCCATAGTGAACGTGGCGCGTCCCGACGACAACGAGCTCAAGGTCGTAGAATATTTATTCATCTCGGCCAGCGGCACGCGGGCTTTCAACACCTCGAAATTCTTTTCGCTGCTCATACCTTCAATAATGGCGCGGCGGTTTTGCAGGTCGCTCATCACATCGCCCATTGCATCGCCCGGCACCATTACTTCAAGACTGTACACCGGTTCCATAATTTTCGGCCCGGCTTTTTTGAACGCCTCTTTAAAGGCATTGCGTCCGGCCAGTTTAAAGGATATTTCATTGGAATCTACCGGGTGCATTTTTCCGTCGTACACATACACCTTAATATCGCGGGCATACGAACCGGTCAGCGGGCCTTCTTCCATCTTCTCCATAATTCCTTTCAGAATGGCCGGCATGAAACGGGCATCAATAGCGCCGCCAACAATACAGTTATAATAAATCAACTTACCGCCCCATTCGAGTGGATGCTCCTCTTTTCCTTTCAGGTTCAACACACGTTCCTGTCCGTCCACTTTAAACCGGTTATTCTCCGGAGCGCCTTCCACATAAGGCTCGATCAGCAAATGCACTTCGCCGAACTGTCCGGCGCCGCCCGATTGTTTCTTATGACGATAATCGGCCGCAGCCACCTTCGTGATCGTTTCACGGTAAGGAATACGCGGCGGGAACATCTCTACTTCGATCTTATGTACATTGTTGAGTTGCCATTTCAGCACATTGATATGCTGTTCGCCCTGGCCGCTCAGGATAATTTGTTTCAGCTCTTTTGAATACTCCACCACAATGGTGGGATCCTCGGCATGTGCGCGGTTCAGGATCTCGCCTAACTTTTCATCATCTTTTTCCACCTTCGCTTTAATCGCCGTACGGAATTTTGCGGGCGGGAATTTAATGGTATGGAACTGCCAGTCTTTTCCGCCACCATTAAGGGTTTGATTGGTCTTCGTATTTTTCAATTTCACGGTACAGCCTAAATCACCGGCTATCATTTCCGTTACTTTTTCACGTTTCTTGCCGGCCGCAGCATATATGGCCGTCAAACGTTCTTTGGTACCGTTAGCCGCATTCGTCAGATCCATGCCTTCGGTAATTTTCCCCGACATCACACGGAAATACGACACTTCACCCATGTGCGGTTCCACCACTGTTTTGAAAACAAAGATAGACGGAGCGCCGTTCGAGTCGCAAGGCACCAACTCATCGGCAGTTGTTTTGTAGTCACGGGCTTTTTCAGGCGACGGCGCTACATTGATGATAAATTCCATCAATCGTTTAGTGCCTACATCTTTTTTCGCCGACACACAGAACACCGGCATCACCTGGCGGTGTACTAGTCCGGCACGTAAGCCCTGACGAATTTCATCCTCGGTGAGGTTTCCTTTCTCAAAGAAAAGTTCCATTAAACTTTCATCGTGCTCGGCGGCTATTTCCACCAACGCTTTGTGCAACTCATTGGCGCGCGCTTCTTCCTCGGCGGGAATAGGCAGGTCTTCGCGGGTACCGTTTTCGTCTTTGAAACGATACATTTTCATTGTCAGCACATCGACAAAGGTATTGAATGAAGGGCCCGGATTAACGGGGTATTGTACTAAGGCGATCTGATTGCCGAAATGTTGTTTCAGGCTTTCCACCGTATCATCCCATGAAGCTTTCTCGGCGTCGAGTTGGTTCACGGCAAAGATCAACGGTTTACTATGGCGTTCGGCATAGCGGGCAAAAATATCGGTGCCCACTTCCACGCCCTGCTGCGCGTTAACTACCATCAACCCCACGTCGGCTACTTTGAATGCCGACACCACACCGCCGATAAAATCATCGGCGCCCGGCGTATCAATGATATTCAGCTTACGGTCCATGAACTCCGTATACAACAAGGTCGGATAGATAGAACGTTGATTGAGCTGTTCGATTTCCGAATTATCGCTCATTGTTGTTTTTGCTTCCACGGTGCCACGGCGGTCGACGACTTTGCCCTCGAACAGCATGGCCTCAGACAGCGTGGTTTTGCCGGAGCGGGTTCCACCCAGCAGCACCACATTACGGATGTGATCGGTTGTATACGTTTTCATAAAGCGGTTAAGTTTTAAATAAACATCTTATTTTTAAAAAATGGTAATTTCAAAGATAAGATTTTTTTTTGGATACCCAACCGCCGAAATAGGTTTTTTTGCTAAAATCGCGGAGTATAACTATGACAATAAGGCATTTTACCCGTTTTCTCATAATAATGCCGGTGATAATCTTCGGCCTCATAGAAAGCCGAAGCAGGGGTCACCTTAGTTACAACATTATAACCTTTTGACTTTAAGATATTAATCAACTTTTCAGCCGTCATTTTCTGTTCCTCCGAAGTATAAAATACCTCCGAACGATAACGTTCTCCCACGTCCGGCCCCTGGTGATCCAACTGTGTGGGATCGTGAATCTCAAAGAAATAACGCGCCAATTTTTCATAACTCACAATCGCCGGATCAAAAACCACTCTTACTGTTTCGGCATGACCGGTAAGTTCCTTATATACTTCCTCGTAGGACGGGTCAACTGTTCTTCCGCCCATAAATCCCACGTCAATACTAAGCACACCCGGTTCTTTCGCCAGGAGGTATTCAACGCCCCAGAAGCATCCGCCGGCGAAGTAGGCAATAGCTGTTTGATGTTGTGCCGTCATAGATTTGTATAATTCAATGGCGCAAAGATATCAAAATGTCATCGTAGTATCAAATTATAAAATTTTCCTCTTTACATTATTATAACGCCTGATATTGCTTCTTTGAAAATTTTGAGATAACTTTGAACAGTATAAGCGATCATTAAAAGTTAAGTAGTGTTAAATATTATTGCTTTTTTTCAAAATTCGGCAAACATCCGGTTTGCCGGCACACATGCTGAATATGATAAAATAAATGCTTTAACAATATAATTATATGACAACATTTACGTCACGACAAGAGTATAATGCTGCACAGCAAAGGTCAGAAGAATTAATTACTAAAGCCCGCCTTGCCGGTGGTTTTGAGAAATTATCCAAAGAGGAAGCGGACGAATTCGGTAATATCACAGCCGCTTGTGAACAATACGAAATTGAGGTATTGAAATTATATCCGTTAACAGGGAAAAGTGCTAACCCTGCCCTTCTTCAATTGGAAGAGGAGATACATCTCCGGCGAATGAAACAGAAAGACATGGCTTCTTTCCTGGGAATATCGACTGCACGCTTGAGCAATATATTGAATGGGAAAAGCCCTATTTCTTTCAAATTAGCCATCGCTTTGCATCAAAAACTCGGGTTTGACGGCAACTTAATATTAGATAACGTATAGCATGACCACAATGCCTACATCTGTTGCAATAATTGTCCTCCTGTGGATTTTTTGGCCCCGGATCCGGCAGTGGCAATATGACCGTAAGTTAATGCGTAACCACCGGCGCTTCATGAAAACCTATGTGCCAATGCCTCGTTATGATGATTCAATAGCCGCTTGGGAGACTTATTTTCAGCAGGAAACTGATCCTGTCGTTGAACTTTTACGCATCAGACTAGAACGCTGCATTGATAAACACGGCAAACCCCTGCCTGAATATCAACCGGTTTATGATCTGATATACCGGCATATTGTAAAGTCGGGCTATAAATTACATTTCAATCGCCGTCGGCATTCCTTCGAATTAAATTGGAACAAAAATACCCCAGCCGAAGCAAGGTATTAAAGGACAAAAAAGTCCATCTACAATAGTAGAAATTCAGACAATATTTGGATTATTACGGGAGACGCTTTTCCCGTCCAAACCACCCTACCAAAAGGGTACCAATTCCAAATAATAATAAAAATGTTCCCATAGTTTCACAAAGATAGTAAAATTATTTTGTATATTTGTATAATGTTTCTCAAAAACTTATATAGAAATCTTAACAACGCCAATGATTTGGCAAAGAAGTACCCGAAAACATGGAACGTTCTAACCAACATAGGTGCCTGCATTTTCCTCGCTCTCTGGGCAATCCTTATCCTATGGTGGGTCACTTGGCCTTAGTTCTCTTGATTGCTTCTTTGAAAATTTGAGATAACTTTGAACCGGAAGGTCGAGCTTGCTATATTCATCATCGTTGTGATTTGATTGCTTCTT
>DBDM01000024.1:2160-8115 GCA_002293585.1 Bacteroidales bacterium UBA932 | reverse complement strand
CCGCAGGCGCCGCTCACTACCACATGGTAGCTTCCGGCGGTGGCTGAAGCAGCGGTTGCGCTGTAAGTAGCCGCCGTACCCACGGCATTGCCGTTGTGGTGCCACTGGTAAGCCAGACCGTCGCCGGCGGCTTCCACCGACAAGTTAATGGTTTCGCCCTCGCACAGTATCTGACTTTCGGGTTGGGTGATGATCATGCTCGTTTTGTTGACTGTAAGCTGAGCGACTGCTGATATTACGGTTCCGCAGCTATTGCTTACACGCACGCTGTAAGCGCCGATGTCGGATAAGCTGACATTGGGCAGGATATAGTTGTTGGCAATGGCCGAAGGGATGGCCTCCCCGTTTTTGAACCACTGGTAACGCAGACCGGTGCCTGTGGCTGTAACGCTAAAGCTTGCGTGCCCACCCTCGCATAAAGTAAGGGTTTCCGGCTGCGCAGTAATTTGCGGAGTCTCGTTCACTGCCACGCTCACGGTGGCTGAGGTCAGTGTTCCGCAGGCGCCGCTCACTACCACATGGTAGCTTCCGGCGGTGGCTGAAGCAGCGGTTGCACTGTAAGTAGCCGCCGTACCCACGGGATTGCCGTTGTGGTACCACTGGTAAGTCAGACCGTCGCCGCCGGCTTCCACCGACAAATTAATGGTCTCACCGGCGCAGCGTATTTGGCTGGTGGGTTGAGTGAGGATGGACGTTGGGCTATACAGTCCGGTGGTTACGGTCACGACATCGCTGCGACAGCCTCGGGAATTTTCGGCGTAGAACTGCACCTGTCCGGCGCCGGGTTGGATGGTGAACGTAGATGTGGTGAGCGCTTTGCGCCATCCGTCTTGTTCGGCTCTGACGGTAAGACCTTCCGGCAGGCTGCCCCAGTTCTCAACAACAGCCGTTAAGGAGCCCGAAGGACAGTAGGACGTGCCGTTGGGGAAGCTTACCTGCGGGGCGACGGGCGTTACCACTACCGGTACCGGCACCGCTTGCATGGCGCGGCAGTAGCCATAGGTCTTCCTTACGTTCAGGTTCCCGATGCCTGATCCTACCACATAATAACCGGTCGTTAGCGTAGCGCCGCTGAGTACATTCACGTTGTCCCATCCGGTATACTGTAAAGTGCCCTGGATAACACCGCATTTATCATACCGGCTGTCGGTCCGTTCGTTAAATGTAACATTACTTAATATACTATATCCAAGATCCTTACTGGCCGTAGTGATTGTATACCGGTAGAATTCTCCATTCATACGCACCTTCACCCTTAGGGGGAAGTCGAAGTAGAAATCGTTGGGCAGTTCAACAAATAATTTATTCTCCTCAGACTCTTCTATCTCCTCCTCTTCACCATCATTATTATTATTCAAGATTTCCACGTCGTTGATCCAGACTATGGTTCCGGTGATTGTCGCAATATTGCTGAACTCAAACTCCAGGGCGCGGGTGCGGCAGTTCACCAGGTCTACCGACATGCCGGGCGTGTCGGCCGTGGCGCCGATTTCTTGGCGGCTTCCGGGAACGGCATTCCAAGTATTACTGTTATTTTGTACATATTCGGTATGATACTTCAATGTCATAGCTGTCGGCGGGGGAGGGGGCGGAGGTGGGGGTGTTGCTCCCGACGCTGTGAAGGTGATACAATCAACATCCGTATAGGTAGCGTGTCCCGGATAACGTACCTTGTAATTCACAGTCAGGCGTGTGTAGTTGCGCAGCCTGTCGCGGCGGGCCTGACTTAAATTGACGGTAGTCCCGGCGCCGGTATCAAAAGGCGTCGTCTCGTCACCGCCGTACAACTCCCATTTCCAGTCGAGTGTGACATCTTCTAATCCCTCGAAGTCGTAATACTCATAATATTTTGTACGTGGATAACCTTCGGGATGGTCACTAGGGCATGACAGGGAAAGGTATTCACTGTATTGTTGGTAAAGCTCGCCGGGGGATAACCTTACCGTTTGCAATTCCGACAAGGGGAAATTCAGTTGTTTAGTTTGAAACATCCGGTAGCAGGAATAAGCTTCATAGACATCGTAACTGTAACTTGGTAAATTGTATAATCCGCAAAGATCTTCCAATGAAGTACAACGGGAACAACCGGCTATACTGAAGGGCCACATGTAGTGCTTGTTGGGAATCGGCACGCCGATGCCATTAATACTGGTGGCTGTCGCCCCCGATACCGACAAGAGATAACCGTCATCGGTTAGAAAGGGATAATCGGCCGGCATCTCGTCAAAGTCAGGATAAATCAGTGGTCCGTCCGCATTGCCTGCCCCGTTGGACAGACTGTTGCCCCATAGGGACGGGGTGTAACACAACATCAAGGCATAGCACAGCCACGCCATTAAAAAAACAGCATTTTTTTTCATTTCTTTTTGTTTTAAGGGTTGTTAAATTATTTTTTTGGTCATTGCATGCTACTTCAATTTATATTTAGACATCTTTTTATTGTTAATTACTTACTTATTCCGTCGATAAAACCTCCAATTATTACGTTCTGCCATAGCCGCCGGTGCCGGTTCCGGCAGGTATGCTTTCCGCGCTGCCATTGGTGTATTATTGTTATTAATCACCTGCACACCGTTTTTGGTGTGGATGATCATATTGTTTTCCCAGGTATAACGCACTGCCGTATCGGTGGGGGCTAAAGCATATTGATAACTTCCGACAGCGATGCCATGAGCAAGTCCCGGCAGTTCGATGACCGTGGCCCCGGCATCCGTCAGCGCTTTCAATTCCTCATCAGTAGGAAAACCGACTACCTTATCTTCCCTGCCCATCAGGAGCCGTAGACGGCTCAGGTCCTGCTTAGTGAGCCAGGGCAGCATCCGCCAGCGGCACATCTCATACAGTTCTTGCCCTAATTGTGCCCGGCCTGTTTCCAAAAATTTATTGATATTGTAGCGGTCTATTTCCACCTGCTCCTTGCAGTTGTTCGGGTTGAATGCTGCCAGTACCACCCGTTCGAAGTCTTCTATGGGGTAGTAGAGCAGGTAGCGCGCCATCACGTAGGCGCCCCAGGAAGTTCCATAGAAAGCGATGGTCTTTCCCTGTTGTTGGAGCAGCTCCACCGTGTAGCGCAGCAGTTCCACGCCTATGTCGTTCACCAATCCCGCATCTTCATAGGAGAGGATATTCTCCGGCCAGTCGGCCTGGAAATTGCCGCAGGCTGTGGTGAAATCAAAAAACTGTATGGTGCAGTTGCCCCGCGTACCCGGCCATTGCAGCAGGCCTGCGGTGGAATGAGGCACCTGGATAATAGAAGTGTGGGACTGATTGAAGGGTCTGTCCATGAGCCAGCGCGAGGTGGGAATATAGACCGAAGAGTCGTACTCCGGCGTCCATCCGTCAATCCCTTTATATACGTCCTGCCACAGGCACATGTCATGGTCTATGCCGTCCGTGTAATCAGGCCCGCCGCCTATGTAAATGGTTACCGTGTCCGACAAATAAGGGTAAATACCGTAAAGCAATATTCTATTGAAAAATTCCTGAAACCTTTCCCCTCCCGTCACTCCCATTCGCCGGGCATTGGCATATAACCGGTAGCGCTCCGGATAAAGCAGGGCTATTTCTCTTACGGTATAAGGATTCCCCGGGTCATTGTAATCGTGTATCCATCCTAAGGCACGCAGTTTCTGCCGCACGACTTCAATGTGCTGCCTTGCTTCCACACGGCGGTCTACCGGCTCGCCGTAGCCCAGCAGGGGAATGCCTTCGAGCCGTCCCCAGCCGCAGTCTTCACACTCCGGCTCGGGTGGGTTCACTGTTGTGGTGTCGGGCGGCGGGGGCGTTACCCTGGACGTAGTGTCGGTTGGGGTCACGAGTACCACCACAGGATCCTTAGCGCAGGAAACCAACACTGCCGCTACTATTACTACACTTATTAATCGTTGATATCTACTATCCGTCTTAAGGCCTTTCTTCAAATTATTTTCTGCCATCTCACTAATCTCCTGTTGTTTAATCATCTCTCGTCTCTTAGTCACTTAATCTCTGATTTTTTAATCTCGCTAATACATATCCCCCTATTGCAGAAGGCTTAGCATTAAATATGTCAATGGAATGTTTTTGTTACTCGCGAAGGCAAAGATAAAACTTATTTCGATATTAAACCATCAATACGCGGCAGTTTAACATACGTTAACGTTTCATCCGCCACATCGCTTAATATCACTTAATTGAAACTCATACGGCGGTGGCCGACGAAATAATTGCGTCGACACTTAAGTGCTTTATTCCATTATTTTAAAGTAATCCTTCTTAGTTAACTTCAGATTCCGAAGAGCATTTTGCACAATAAATTCAGGAATTGGTTCTATATGGGTTTGAAGAATTATCGGTCGGGTTAAATCATTTCTCGACCATTTTTCATGGCCCCCTTCTATGCCTGTGCGTTTACAGCCGGCTTTCTTCAGAAAATCCCTAAAATCATCAATTGTGATATTTGATAATTTTCGTGTCGACATGTATTAAGCAAATTGTGGTATCTCCATCGGACGACTCATTTTTACAAAATCTTTGTTATAAATGATATCCTGTAATGTTTTGTTTATAGGCAATAACTCCTCAATGGTGGGTGCTGCTATCTTTTTTTGCTTGACACCTTTAATGTGCCAACCGTGAGATTTAAGATCTTCGGCAATAGTTTTCTTAGCAAGGCAATGAGACATGTGCATTCTAAAAACCTCTACAAATTCATGTTCTGCTTCTTTATCATTCCGGCCATAAGCCGATAAATCAATAGCAGGACAATAAACAATAGTCATATCACCCTCTTTGAATTTAAACAGTTCCAAAAGCGCTTTTACACTTCCGTCCCTTGTCTTTAGTTCTGCGCTAAAATTCAATTTAGACATCGCAAAATAATTTATTTTTATGGTTACAATCCACAAATTTACGATTTTTTTTCAATTTTCCGTAAATGAACCCGGTTTTTCGTAATTATTCACGTTTTTTTTAATTAAAACTCATGTTGAATAACAGTTCTATTTGTGGTTTAAGCCCCTCATTATTAGTAATGGGTTGCGCATAACGGACGCCCGTTTGTACCGGAAAATCGAAACGGAAAATGTGATAGTCGATCAACAGGTCGGCGCCCACCGACCATTGGTGCAACGGAGGCCGGGCAATGCCGTTAATTGTGGCCGGATACCTCGAAATGCGGGTGTAATCACTGAACAGATTCATTTGTATACGTTTGAAAAACACCACCCACGACAGGTTATAATCCGGATAAAACAACGGGAATTTATAATCGGCGCTCAGCGCCAGCATGCGCTTGCTTCCTGTGGCAAAGTAGCCGCGCGGCGCGGGCAACAGATTAGACAGGAAATAGTCATCGTCGTCCACCAACTGCCACTGGTAACCGGCTTTCAACTGCAATCCGTTGTTGCGGAATAGGCCGGGACTGTAAGTCGTCAGCTGCACCATGCCTACATCTCCTATACCACCTGTGCCGAAAGGGTCGGAGAGGTACTGGGCTCTCAGCATATAGCCCCAGCGCGGCAACAGTTCCCTGGCCCCCATATACATGCGTTCATACCAACTGACCCCTCCCACAGCATAGTAATAGTAACGGGCAACCGGGTCATTGAGCTTGTAAAAACGGTCATTGGTGAGGCGCCCTTCGAGTTGCAGGATCAATCCCCGCTGCCATCCTCCCGATGAAAAATTAAAGGGAAAATACATGCGGAGCGAAGAATTGATGTACGGATCCTTAATGTTCATCCTCACAAGCCGAAGCGTATTGTTACGATCTTCCCTATATCCAGTCGCAGTCGCATAACGGTCGTTGATGTCGACTTTAACATCAAACACCGGATACCACCCTTTATAAGTAAAACTTAAATGCCCCGAATGGAAGCCGCCGTTGTGATAATGATAACCCAACCGTCCTATGGCCGTGTTGAGACTGTTCTGGGTAAACACGGTAGCCCCAAGGCCCAGGGTGTTCGACAGGTT
>DBDM01000024.1:0-2131 GCA_002293585.1 Bacteroidales bacterium UBA932 | reverse complement strand
TTATGATACGGCTTGCTTTCGTAAGGCAGACTGCCGGCAGGAGGCACGGTTAAACTGTCGAGATTAAAACGCGCAATGGACGAAAGACTGTCGGCGTAGGCATGACGGTAAGGCTGCGTAAAATTCTCCGCTGTCCACAACAGACTGTCGGCCGCTATTTTCATCAACCGGTAGCCGTAAGCGTGGTAATCACTGTACACCATGGTGGCGCCGCTTGGGTCGAAGGTGGGGGCGAAAGCGCCGAAGCGCGCATTGGTCAGCCGGTAGATGGGCGGTGTGTCTGCCGCTTCATTCGTAGTGAGGGCGTAAATATTATCGCGCCCGTTATAGCCGCTGCCGAAAATAAGCTGATCATTCCGCCGGACAAGATTTTTTATCTCCGTGTAGCCGGGAGTGAACAACAGCCGGTACTGCCGGTTGGCAGGATCTATTTCATACAACTGAATACCCTTGTCGGTAAGCAGGGTGGCGAAGAGCGCCGCGCCGCTTTTCCCTTCGCCCCAAGCGGCTTCCTGCCAGTTTCCGCCGGTGGGTACGGGATAGTAGCGTGCTGCATCCGGCGACAAAACAGGCCTTGCGGCATCCGGCGCCGATAGCGGAATAACAACCAAGCGCGACTCCCCTTCGGGCGTATTTTCAATGGTGACCAATTGCCTGCCGTCGGCCGAAATATCCACGCCTGCAAAGCGCGTGCCTTTAGTCAACGTATGCAACTTCCCGGATGCGGGATGATAACACTTGATCACCGAATAACTTTGTTGAGGCCAGCGGATATGGGGCACAATTTCCGTCCAGAAAATAAATCCCCTGTGGTACACCAAACGACTGTTAACGGTTCCCATGGGGCGACGCACGCGCACTTCGCCGCTACTGTCTATTTCCACCAAATGCCGCGTGCGGTTCATGGTAGTGCGCAGCGCGAAAATTCTTCCTTCACCGGCCACCACCGGCGAGTTGTAGGCCGTATAATCATTGGAAGTAGGGGTGAGGACTTGCGCCGGAATGTCCTGCCCGCGCAGCGAATCTTCCCGCTGCCACTGCTGTTTAAGCAGAGCGAAAGAAGCGGCTTGCAGTTCCTGTTCGCCGCCGCCGGCATACTTTTCCAGCGCCCGGTCGAAAGGCGGAATGTGATAAATGCGGCGGGTGCTGTAGTCCAGCGACTGCCCGAAAACCTGCCTGCCGGCCTTGAGCGATGCGTAGGCCGATATGCTGTAGCCCAACTCATAAGCGCCGGGCACGGGATAACGGTAGGAACCCATCTTCCACTGATCCCAGGTGAAGTGCATATTGTTGAGCAGATAAGCCTTTTGAGGCATCAGAAAAGCAGCGTTGCGGCCGCGTCCTGTCGACGACAGCGCGGTTTCCGTGGCTACCGCGTCGCCCTCGAGGTACCATCCGGGTATAAAAATGCCCACGAACAATCCTTCCGCCTGCTCGCCTATAGCCCAATGCAGGTATTTGACAACGTGGTCGCCCATCTTGCTCATTTGCGCGGCGTGACGTGTTTCGTGCAGCACCAATTGCTTGTCCCACAACTGCGGATAACTGCTGTAGGGCGGCGAGGTCATCAGCTCCATGCGCTTGGGCGCCCAACTCACTAATCCGTTGCTGTTTAAATTATAAGCGTGCAACACTACCGGAATTTTCTTCAGCCGGGTGTCTAACGGCGCCGCAATATTGCCGGTAGCCTGGTCGAACAACCACGCATAACGCTTAGCCGCCGAATCGAGGGTCGAAGGATAAATCAGCACAAAATTCTTCGTGTCAATCTTACGCCATTTAATGAATGCCGGGTCTTCCCCCGCATCATAATACTGCGCAAAACAACTGAAAATTGAAAATTGAAAATGGAAAATGAATACAACAATGAATGCAAGAAACCGGAAACCCCGTCTCCGATCCCTTTCACCCTTCCACCTTTCCACCCTTCCACCTTTCCACCCTTTCCACCCTTTACCTTTTACCCTTTCATCCATAATCTCTTAATCTCTTAATCTCTTAATCTCTTAATCTCTTAATCTCTTAATCACTCATCACTCATCTCTCATCACTCATCACTCATCTCTTGCATTTATAACTCTCAACTCTCCATTCTCAACTCTCAACTGTTATGCATCTCATCAGACGTTTC
>DBDM01000217.1:1442-4590 GCA_002293585.1 Bacteroidales bacterium UBA932 | reverse complement strand
GAAGTCATTGCACGGGCGCAGCAGGCCGGCGTGCAGCAGTTCATCATCCCCGGCGTCGACAGGGATTCCTTCGGCCCCATGATGGACGTAGTGCGCCGTTACCCCGGTGTTTGTTTCCCGGCCATCGGGCTGCACCCCACCGATGTGCACGCCAATTGGCAGGAAGAAATAAACTTCGTTGAAGAACAGTTGGAAAAACAAGCCTTTGTAGCCATCGGCGAAACCGGCATCGACCTTTATCACAGTAAGGAATTTATCAACGAACAGGAGCAGGCTTTTGAACGGCAATTGCGTCTTTCGGTCAAATATAACCTGCCGCTCATCATCCACGCACGCGACGCGTTCGATGTGCTCTTCGCCGTGCTCGACAAGGTGAAAGGACTTCCGTTGCGCGGCGTTTTCCATGCCTTTTCGGGCAGTACGGAAACTTTCCGGCGCATCCGGCAATACGGAGACTTCAAAATGGGCATCGGCGGCGTGGTCACCTTTAAGAACGCGGGACTGGCCGGCGTTGTAAAAAACAGCGACCTTCAACATATCGTGCTGGAAACCGATGCGCCCTGGCTCAGTCCCGTGCCCTTTCGCGGACAACGCAACGAGAGCGCCCACCTATCCTATATTGTAGCGAAAATTGCAGAACTCAAAAACTGCTCCTGCGAAGAAGTAGAAACCATCACCACACAGAACGCCCGGCAGCTTTTCGCTTTAAAAAGACAAGAGACTGAGAGATTAGAGACTAAGAGACAAAAAACGCTCAACTTGAAATCGTAACTTATAACCTTTCACCCTTTACCTTTCAACCAATAAGTATGAACAACATCCTTGTCATCTACACCGGCGGCACCATAGGCATGAAACACAATCCCGAAACGGGCGTGTTGGAACCTTTCAATTTCGACCAGATCAGAGAAGAAGTGCCCGTGCTCAAAAAATTCGGTTTCACCATCGACACGGTCAGCTTCGACCCGCTGATCGACTCGTCGGACGTGCAGCCTGATTTTTGGGTGAAGTTATGCCGGATCATTGCCGATAACTACGGCAAATACGCAGGCTTTGTGATCCTGCACGGCACCGACACCATGTCGTACACCGCCTCGGCGCTCAGTTTCATGCTCGAGAACCTGGAAAAGCCCGTAGTGCTCACCGGCAGTCAATTGCCCATCGGCATGATCCGCACCGACGGCATGGAAAACCTCGTGTCGGCCATTGAAATTGCCGCCTCGCAGCATGACGGCCGTCCCTGCGTTCCCGAAGTATGCGTGTTTTTTGAAAGCAAACTGTTCCGCGGCAACCGCATTACTAAAGACAGCGCCGAGCAGTTCCGCGCCTTCCATTCGGGCAACTACCCGCCGCTGGCCGAGACCGGCATACATATTAAATTCAACACCGGCGCCATACATTACCCCGAACAATGGGGCAAGCCGCTGCAAATCCACACCCAGTTAGATACGGCCGTGGGTATTCTCAAAATTTTCCCCGGCATCAGCCGCCCGTTTATGGAAAGCGTGTTGCAAGCCGACAAGCTGCGTGCCGTAGTATTAGAGACTTACGGTTCGGGAAATGCCCCCACCGCCCCCTGGTTTCTCGACACATTAAAGGCTGCCGCCCAACGGGGACTTATTTTAGTCAACATAACCCAATGCCGTACCGGCAGCGTAAACATGGAAGAATATGCTACAGGACTGTCTTTAAAGAAAATAGGCGTAATTAGCGGCTATGATATGACCACAGAGGCCGCCATTGCCAAACTTTTTTTTCTTATCGGTCAACACAAAGACAGTCAAGATATTAAACGACTATGGCAAAAAAATATTAGCGGAGAAGTGAACTTCGGTTAAAAATTTATTCGTATCTTGCGCTGTTATTTATTTACGGGATTCAATTTAAAAATAAAATAAAAACTTAAATACTAATTAAACTTTCACAAACACCATGAAAAAACTGTTTATGATTTTGACCCTTGTAGGTCTTATGGTTTTCAGCGCACAGTACGCTTTTGCACAGGAAGCCGCTTCAGTTGTCGACGGAACGGAAATGCCCATTCACCAACAATTGAAAATTAAATTTATTGAAGGTGGCGCCGGCTTTATGGCAACCGTGTTGATCTGCTTGGTACTCGGTCTGGCTATTGCTATTGAACGTATCCTGTATTTGAACTTAGCTACGGTGAACACGCAAAAGTTATTGAAAAACATTGAAACAGCTTTGGCCAGCGGTGGCGTTGAAGCTGCAAAAGATGTATGCCGCAATACCCGCGGACCTGTAGCCAGCATTTTCTACCAAGGCCTCAGCCGTATGAACGAAGGCATGGAAGTAGTAGAAAAATCCGTTGTTTCTTACGGTTCGGTACAAATGAGTCTGTTGGAAAGCGGTTTGTCATGGATCCAGTTGTTCATTGCCATTGCGCCTATGTTAGGGTTCTTGGGAACAGTTATCGGTATGATCGCAGCTTTCGACTCTATTCAGGCTGCCGGTGATATTTCCCCGAACGTAGTAGCAGGTGGTATGAAAATAGCCTTGATCACTACCGTAGGTGGTTTGGTGGTAGCTATCATTCTCCAAATATTCTACAACTATATCGTATCCAAGATCGACTCATTGGTAGTAGCTATGGAAGACAGCTCCATTTCTTTGATCGATATCCTGGTTAAACACAACAGAAAATAAACCGCAACATGAAATATCTTAAGTATACATCTATATTGCTCATTGTCGTTTCAGTAATATTCACGATTCTCTTTATGATAGCACCTGCTACCAAAGAGAACATGGGTATGGTTGGCCCTTTCCTGACATGGGGCTACGTGCTGACCGGCCTGGCTATCGTATTATCGGTTGGCCTGCCGTTGATCGACATGATTAAAGACCCGAAGAAACTGAAAAAAGCAGGCATTAACATAGGGCTTGTTCTTTTGGTTTTCATTATTTCTGTACTAATAGCCTCGCCGGAAGCCCTGCCCGTAAACATGGAGAACGCTCCTCCCACCGGACCTACATGGAAATGGACGGACACCGGCCTGATCATGATGTACATTTTAGCCTTTGCCGCCTTTGCCGCTATTGTTGTTGGCGGGTTGGTTAATGCTATTAGAAACCGTTAATATTTAAAAACTATGGCAAAACCAGTACCTGAAATCAACGGGGGCTC
>DBDM01000217.1:0-1422 GCA_002293585.1 Bacteroidales bacterium UBA932 | reverse complement strand
GACTCCGGGCTGGCCCGTCGTTTGCCTCCTATGCCTGATGAAAATCAGAAACAGGATGACGTAAAGGTGAACCGCCGCAACATCATGGTAGTGCTCATCAACAAGAGCGACCGTCTGTTTGCCGGTAACCAGCCTGCCGAAGTAGGTATGCTCAGGCAAGCCGTGAAAGAATTTATCCTCAATCCCTCCAATGACCCGAACAAACCTGAAAAAGAAACGAAAGATATAGGTGCAGGGCTTGGTGAATATGCCGTGTCGAAAGGGGTAATTTCTTTGCAAAACGACCGTGGCACCAGCTACAATGCCTATATCCAGGTACAAAATGAACTGGTAGCAGCTTTCAATGAATTGCGTAATGACTTTTCCATGGCTAAATTCGGAAAACTCTATATTAACCTGGACGACGAACAGCAGGAAGCTGTCCGCAAAGCCATTCCGCAGAACATTTCGGAAGCCGAACCCAAAGACGTTGGAGCCAAAAAATAATAGGAGAATTACAAAATGGCAAAATTTGCAAGAAAAGACAAGGGCGGACAGCCCAGGATCAATACCGCGTCGCTGCCCGACGTTGTGTTTATGTTATTGTTCTTCTTCATGACGGTTACAACGTTACGCGAAACCGAACAATTAGTTACTGTAAGGGTTCCCGAAGCTTCCGAATCGGTAAAAATGGAACGCAAAGACCTAACCAGCTACATTTACATTGGTTCGCCCACCTTGGGCATGCAAGCGCGTTACGGTACGGACTCACGTATTCAATTGAACGATTCGTTCAAAGAAATATCCGACATCCGCGACTTCATCGCTTCCGAACGCGACAGCAAGAACGAGGCCGACCGCCAGTTCATGACCACTTCATTAAAGGTGGACCAGGAAGTGCGCATGGGTATCGTTACCGATGTGAAACAGGAATTGCGCCGTTGCAGTGCTTTAAGGATTACGTATTCATCGCGTAAACCGGGAAATTAAAAACCCTAACCTGATTCTATATTAAAGCGCCTGTCATGATCGACAGGCGTTCTTTTTTCTATTCTTTAACTTCTTTTTAAGTTCTCTTTAACTTCTTTTAAAACAGTTCTCTTTGCATAGTCAAATAAAGTACGTATCTTTGTCACCTGATAGGAAGTTCATTTTTTTACCGGATCAAGTTTATTCAGCGTTTGCGATGTTTACCTCGTAGGAAATTTTTATAAATAGGGTATTCTCCACCGAAAATGCGCTGAAAGCAAGCTTACATTAATTTACTGCAATTCTTATTGTGGTATGGGTTTTTATTGCATATTTGTTATTTATGATTATATGATAAGATGTTTAAAATTAAGTAATTGTACCCGTCGGTAGAGACGCAAAATCTTGTACCTCTACCGACGAATCTAAACATGGGGCTGCCTATGACAAATTTGTCAACCTCACTTCTTTAAT
>DBDM01000166.1:2684-7445 GCA_002293585.1 Bacteroidales bacterium UBA932 | reverse complement strand
GCCCAGACGGCGAGCAGTGCCGTTTTCAGGTTGCGGGTTTTTATCAGGGCGTCGGTGAACAGGAGGAGGAAGTATATAGGAGGGAGGAGGGTAGTGATGAGTGAGGGGGGGTTAATTGAAAATTGAAAATTGAAAATTGAAAATGAATGGTCAATAATAAATAATAAATAGTAAATCATCAATGCGAGCCACGCAGTGGCGAGCAGCAGCATGAGGGCGGGGATGGTGTGTACGGGTTTCAGGGAACCTTTGTGCAGCAAGGCCAGGCTGATGCGTCCGGAACCGAAGTTGCGCACTTGTTTGTAAAATTTTTTAAAGTTCACCCGGCGTTTGTGGTAAACAAAAACATCGCGGTACAAGGCTATGCGGAAACCTGCGCCGGCAATGCGGAGGGACAGGTCGATGTCTTCGCCGAACATATCGCGGAAGCCGCCGACTTTTTCATATACCGCACGGGAGAAGCCCATATTAAAGGTACGGGGCTTGAATTTTTCCATTTGCGATTTTCCGCCGCGTATGCCGCCGGTGGTGAAAAAGGAGGTCATGGCATAGTTGATGGCTTTCTGCACCGGGGTGAATGACGGGTGTGCTGCGTCGGGGCCGCCGAAGCAGTCGGCATACTGCTCCCGGAGGTTTTTTTCCAGTTCCGAAAAATAATTCGGCGGGAGTATACAGTCGGAATCGAAAAAGAGGAAATAGTCGCCTTTGGCCAATTGCATACCTACGTTACGGGTATCGCTGCGTCCGGTGTTCGGTTTGTAGTGGTATTGAATATCCAGCCTGTGTTCATATTGTTTCACCACACCGGCACAGGGCAGCGTGGAGCCGTCGTCCACCAGCACTACCTCTATTTTTGCACCCGTATCTTCCTGTGCAGCTAAACTTTTCAATAATTCCTCCGCTTCGCCGGGGCGATCATAGACCGGTATGATGATAGAATAAAACATTGTAAAACAAATGAATCTACAAATATAGCGAAAAAATAACAAAAAATATTAAGGATTTTTTATAAAAGTTCGCTATATTTGTAAGTTATTTAAATTCATGTATTATGAGCCGTGAACAAGAGACTTTGTCGTACAACATTAACCGTATTTCGCAAGGCACTGAAATTACAGGTACTATTAACACTACCGGAGATATTCGTATTGACGGGATCTTAGAGGGAAACTTAACGTCCAAAGGGCGGGTAGTGATTGGTGAAACAGGCCGTGTGAAAGGCGAGTTAAATTGCCGTTTTATTGATGTGTGGGGGACTTTTGAAGGGTCTTTATCGGCGACAGAAGCCACGAACATGAAGGCCATGGCGACAGTGACCGGCGATTTGAAGACCTGCAAGTTGTGCATTGAGGTTGGCGCCAAGTTTAACGGCACTTGTTCCATGTCCGACCTTACTCAGGAGAATAACAACAAGTAACGGTTAGAAATAAAATACGTTCTTCTTTTTCGGGGAAGGCGGAGTGGCTACCGGATCACGAAAGCGGCGCAAATCACGTTTATAAAATACATATTCGGGTGTCGAGATTTTATCTTCGGTAATGGATGTGCCGTACCATGGCGATAGTGTATTATCGGCAGGGTTTATCAGCACCTGTGGGGTTTGGGCGGGGCGGTAACTCTGCGCCAGGAGAAAGACACGGTCGCCGGTGACGGGGTTTTCGGCCACGTCAAGCACTATGACTACGTGTCCGGGGCGGGCGGACTGCACCAGCATATCGCCGGGCATAATATCCCTCGCTGTTACCGATTGCACGTCGGCCAGCAGTGTAGTGATATCGGAGTAGGTGAAGATAAATTCAAGGTAGCGCCTGAATGTGCGGTAGCGGTCAATATCGGCAGGTTGTTTCGTCCAGTAGGTTTGATCGTTGATGATCATTTCAAGTCCTTCTGCCCATTCTACATAAGATACCCGCTTACGGCTAGAATTATTGACGGTAAAGGCTATTTTGGCATATTGTCCTTGTCCGAAAAGGTATTCGCCGCGCAGGCGCATGCAAAATTGGGCTTCTTTTTGTAAGCCTTCCACACCCATATCCAGATCAAGCACGCCGGCATAGATATTGTGGTTAGGTTTCACCGTGCCGTCGTGATATATGGCGGAGGCGCCGTCGGATAACATACGAAGGCCCCGCAAATAATGGGCGAATGAGGTTGTTTCAACTTCTATGCGTTTGTATCCTTCGGGAGGTTTAAAGCGGGCTTCCACCGTATAGCCCATGGGGTCGATCATTGACGAGTGTTGAGCGACAAGCGGCGCACAAGTACACAAGACTACCATAGCGGCCGTCAACCAATGCAAGACAGTAGTAATTATATATCGTAATTCGCTCATACTTATCCTTGTCGGCAGACGCGAGGTCTGCCGCTACATCATCCGGCGCTCCAACACCGGCAGACACACAGGTCTGCCGCTACATCATCCGGCGTTCCAATTTGTATAATCTATCGGCGCGGCGCACTTTTTGCGGCACGGCCATAGAAAAATACAATCCTTTTCCGGCTTCTTCCACCGGTTTCAAATCTACCCTGATATCCTCAATTATCGTTTCAATCACACCGGTAGTGGGCCCGGTGATCAACACTTCGTCTCCTTTTTTCAAGCTTCCCGTTTCAATATAAAATTCGCCTACGCCCAAATTGCTGAAATAATTGGTTGCTTTGGCGATATATGTTTTTCCACGGGTAGCGTTGTTCCCATAAACCTCGCTCCATTCGCCCAGGCGCGCTCCCTGGTAATAACCATCCCAAAAGCCGCGGTTGAACACGGTTTGCAGTTCTGTGGTCAATGTGTCTATCAGTTCAGGGGTGTAGCGGTTATCGACCACGGCCTGTACGGCGCGGCTATAGGCCGATGTCACTGTTTTTACGTATTCGGCGGAGCGGGCGCGGCCTTCAATTTTGAATATCCGGACGCCGGCGTTGAGCATTTTATCAATAAATCCTATGGTACAAAGGTCTTTGGGCGACATGATGTATTCATTGTCGACCAGCAATTCCCGTTGCGTATCATTGTCGGTCACCGTGTATCCGCGGCGGCACAGTTGGTAGCAGGAGCCGCGGTTGGCCGACGCGTTGTATTCGTGCAAACTCAGGTAGCACTTGCCCGACACGGCCATGCAAAGGGCGCCGTGGCAGAACATTTCAATTTGCACGGGTTTTCCGCCCGGGCCGGTGATATTTTGTGTTTGTATTTGTTGATGGATGTCCGCTACTTTGTCGAGTGAGAGTTCGCGCGAGAGTACGGCTACGTCGGCGAAGGCCGCATAGAAGCGGAGCGCTTCCACGTTGGTAATGTTCAATTGGGTGGAGAGGTGTACTTCTACGCCGCAGGCGCGGGCATATTGCATAACCGCCGGGTCGGAAGCAATGACGGCTGAAATGCCGGCAGTCTTTGCTGCGTCAATGATGCGGCGCATTTCATCTAATTCGCTATCGTATAATACGGTGTTCACCGTAAGATAGGATTTCATTCCTTTGTGTGCGCACACATCGGCGATATGTGCCAGATCGGTTATTTGGAAATTATTGGCCGAACGCGCCCGCATGTTAAGGTTTCCGACTCCAAAATAGACGGCATCAGCTCCTCCCTGTGCAGCAGCTACTAAGCATTCATAGTTGCCTGCCGGAGCCATGATTTCTATGTCGGTACGCGCCATCACCATAATTAAATAGATCCCATTCAGTTAAAGATTTTTTGATCTAAATCAAACAAAGGTAAAAATATTTCTACTAACAACCAAAAGTTTAATATAAAAATTTCATAATTTTCTCAATAATAATATTTTCTGATATATCCATACAGGCAGGGTTTTTCCGGTAGCAGGGTTTGTTCCCAAAGACGGAGCAGGGGCGACAATAGAGGTTTATTTGAACCTCATTATCATGCGATTGTCCCCACCCGGTGAAGCCTGCATAAGGGTGTGTAGCGCCCCATATTGATACGACCGGCACACCCATGAACGAAGCCAGGTGCATGTTGGCCGAGTCCATGGAAACCACCACGTTCATGTCGCCGAGCCGGGATAATTCTTCGGCAAAAGGGATTTTTCCGGCTAAGGAGGTTACCCGGGGGTATTTATTTTCCCATTCGGACAGTTGTTGCGCTTCGGCTTTTCCGCCGCCGAAAAGAAAGATCTCCACGTTGTCCATTTCCGACAGGCGGGCTACTACGCGCTCCATCCGTTCCGTGGGATACATTTTTTCTTTGTATTTGGCGAAGGGGGCGATGCCGACCTTTTTAGAGATGAGTGATGAGTGATGAGTGATGAGTGATGAGATGTTAATTGAGAGTTGAGAGTTATTTGAAGTTTCATTTTCCATTTTCAATTCTCCATTTTCAACTTGTACCCTTTTACCTTTCCACCTTTCCACCTTTCCACCCTTTACCTCGCCGGAGGCGGAGAGGACATCGAGGTAGCGTTGGTGCATGGTTTTGAGCGGGTGTAATTTTTTATGCCGGCGACGGGTGAGTTGCCGTTTCTCCCGCCGGCCTTTGTCAAGGACTTTCACCGGCACGCCCGACAGGCGGAAGAGGCAGCGCAGGATTTTTGTGCGTAACACGTTGTGCATGTCGGCCACCACGGCGGGACGTGTTTGGCGAAGTTCGTTAAAGAGCCTGAGCAAACCACGAAATCCTTTGTGACGGCCGGTAAGGTCGGCCGGTATAAATGAGATATTGTCCGCCCCTGCGAACAAGGGCGCAAACAAAGGGCGCGACACCATAGTAAATTTCTGCTGCGGGTGCGAAGCGGCAAATTCACG
>DBDM01000166.1:0-2647 GCA_002293585.1 Bacteroidales bacterium UBA932 | reverse complement strand
CTGTTTGGCATACAGGACGGGGTTTAACGCCGGGTCGTTATACATTTTCATCTGTTTGTAGACTTTCATATATTTACGTCCCTCCTTAATATCGTCGAGCAGTTGGTCGATAGCGGTCGACAGGTCTCTCTGCTGTTCGAGCAGCACATTCAATTTTTTTGTGCATTGCTCACGGTGCTCCGGCGAGGCGTCGGGACGATCGGCTTCCTGTTGCATGTGGTAAATTTTCAGCACTAAAATAGACAGGCGGTCGATGGCCCAGGCGGGACTTTCGGTGTTGATGGTAGCGCCGGGCAAGGGTTTCACATCGCCATACTGTTCCAAAAAGAAACTGTCGATCAATTCCACCAGGTCGGTACGGTCCTGGTTCGAACGGTCGATGCGCCGTTTAATCTGCAAGGCTTCCACCGGATTGATGTCCGGATTACGGATAATATCTTCGAGATGCCATTGCACCGCATCGATCCAGTTTTTCAGGAAAAGATAATATTCAATAGTCTTAAATTCATAAGGATTTTTAAGCTCCGCATCCACATTATCCATGGTGTGGTAATAGTTGGTACAGACGGTGAAGCGTTGGTTGCATTTTTCGGAAAAAGACATATTATTATTTTTCACGGTTAATTAATTGTTGGGCAAACAGGGTTATTTGTTCTTTGCGTATCGGGTCAATGCGAAGGCTTGTCAATATTTTCGCCGCCTGATCGAAATAGTTGTTAATTGCTTCTTCGGCTTTCAGGCGCACGTTTAACTTATCGTAGATGGCCAGTACGCCTTTCATTTTTTCGGCGGCGGCCACGCCTTTGTTGGCCAGCCACAAATCGAGCTCGGTACGCACTTTACCGGTGGCTAAGCGTTGCGCCGCAGTCAGCAGGAAGGTTTTTTTGTTGGTGACAATATCGTTGCCTATCGTTTTTCCGAAATTATCGGCATTGCCGTAGGCATCCAGCAGGTCGTCCTGTATCTGGAAAGCCATGCCTAAGTGATATCCGAAGTCGTACATTTTTTCGGCATCGGCGGCAGAGGCTCCTCCGGCAATAGCGCCTATTTTAGCGGAAGCAGCGATGAGCACAGCGGTTTTCAAGGCGATCATGGCCAAATAATCTTCTTCCGTGGTCACCGGCTTCGATTCGTAGTTCATGTCTAACTGCTGTCCTTCGCACACCTGCGCGGCCGTGTGTCCGAACAGTTGCAATATTTCACGCAGATAACGCGGGTCGGCTTCACCAAGATATTTGTAAGCAATGATACACATCACATCGCCGGAAAGAATGGCTATATTGGTGTTCCATTTTTTATGCACTGTTTTGCTGTTCCGGCGTTTCGCGGCGTTGTCCATAATATCGTCGTGCACCAGCGTAAACCCGTGAAAGATCTCCAGGCCTATGGCCGGCAACAAGATCCCGTTCCCGATTTTATCATTGAACATATTGTAGGACAAAAGGCTCAGTATTGGTCTGATGCGCTTGCCGCCAACGGACATCATGTAAGATACGGGTGTATATAACTCCTCCGGCTTACCGTCTAAAGGAATCGCCTTAATCGCTTTTTCCACCCACGCCTGTAATTCATCAATAGTATACATAAATTTTTCTATCCGAATCAACAAAGATAAAAAAAATCTTGTATTTTTGCAATTATGAACGATGAAAAAATAGCCGGCGGTATTGTTTTTCGCCACACGGGCAGTCACTATTTGGTTAAATGCAAACCATATACACATTTAATTGATTGTGTGGTAAGGGGCAAGTTGCGNNTGATTGTGTGGTAAGGGGCAAATTGCGTCTTAAGGAAAACAGCACCACCAATCCCATTGCTGTTGGAGATGATGTTGATATAGAATTATTTAACGAAAAAGAGGGGGCTATTATCGCCGTACGGCCGCGCAAAAATTACATTATCCGGCGGAGCGCCAATCTTTCCCGTGAGGCTCACGTGATTGCCGCCAATGTGGACTGCGCCTACCTTATTACCACGATTATCCGGCCCGACAACCGGCCGGAGTTTATCGACCGTTTTTTAGTGACTTGCGAGGCGTATAAGGTGCCGGTAAAAATTGTGGTGAATAAAACCGATCTTTACGGTGTCGAAGAGTCGGCGCTGCTGCAACGTTTCACGGAGGTGTACACCGGTGCGGGTTATGAAGTGCATAAGGTGTCGGCCATTACCGGCGCGGGTATCGATTGGCTGCGCCACGATATTAAAGACCGGCTGTGTTTGTTTTCCGGCTCGTCGGGTGTCGGCAAATCGTCGCTCATCAACGCCATTGATCCCAAGCTGTCGGTGCGTACGGGCGAGATCAGCGCTTATCATCAAAAAGGCACGCACACCACTACTTTTTATGAGATTTTCGAACCGGCGGGCGGCGGTTGTATTATCGACACGCCCGGCATCAAAGGGTTCGGATTGGTGGATGTGGAGAAAGAGGAAATTTATCACTTTTTCCCGGAAATTTTCCGCTGTGCCTCCGGTTGTAAATTCCAGCCTTGCTCCCACACCCACGAGCCTCAGTGCGCCGTTATCGCCGCCGTGGAGCGGGGTGATATTTCAGCGGAACGCTACGAGAGTTATTTGAAGCTGATGGAAGGGGAAGAGGGGAAGTACAGGTAAAGAGACGAGAGATGAGAGACTGAGAGATGAGAGATGA
>DBDM01000004.1:6676-9275 GCA_002293585.1 Bacteroidales bacterium UBA932 | reverse complement strand
GCCAAGGTCTTGGAAAGTTTTCAAATGTGTAAGTTATTAATTTAACTTGCAAAGATAGTCAATTTATTTAGCTTTTCAAAATAAAATGCAGCTATGACAAAAACCTTGCAAAGATACAAATAGTTATAGAACACGGATGANNTCTGCGAAAATCAGCGAGTTCGGCGAGATATCTTGTGACGTTGACGTTTTCCCGCAAATTCCGCAGAGTAACGCAGATATTTTTACCAGCGTAAATCCGCATAATCAGCGTCATCCGCGTTCTATTTTTTCAATTATAAATAATAAATCGTAAATTATAAATTTAGTACTTGTACTTCTCCCACATCTTCCGCAGCACTTCACGTATTGCATTCTCTTTCGGATTGTTACCGGGATTATATAAAGTTGTACTTGAAATCTGTTCCGGCAGGTATTCCAGGTCAATAAAATTGCCGGAATAATCGTGGGCATATTTGTAATCTTTATGATAACCAAGCTCTTTCATCAGCTTAGTAGGGGCGTTGCGCAGGTGCAGCGGCACGGGTAAATCGCCGGTCTCAGCCACCAGGGCAGCAGCGGTTTCAATGGCCATGTAAGTACCGTTACTTTTAGGTGAAGTGGCAAGATATACCGCCGTCTGCGACAATATGATACGTGCTTCCGGCATACCTATTTTATGCACGGCGTCGAAACAGGTATTGGCCATCAGTAAAGCGTTGGGATTAGCCAGTCCTATATCTTCGGACGAGAGGATCACCATCCGGCGGGCAATGAACAACGGATCTTCGCCACCGGCCAGCATGCGTGCCAGGTAGTACACCGCCGCATTGGGGTCGCTGCCGCGCAGGCTCTTGATAAACGCCGAGATAATATCGTAGTGCTGCTCCCCGTTTTTATCGTACAAGGCAATGTTTTCCTGTAAGCGCTCCTTTACAATGTCGTTATTGATTACAATTGTATCATTTTCGCCATAAGTTCTTACCAATATGTCGATTATGTTGATCAATTTACGGGCGTCGCCGCCGGAAAAACGAAATAAAGCCTCGGTTTCCTGCATCTCTACCTTCCGGGTTTTCAGGTAAACATCCTGTTGAAGTATCCGATCAAGTAACTCTTGTAAATCGACTGACGTAAGTGATTTTAGCACGTATACCTGGCAGCGCGACAGGAGAGGGGAGATCACTTCAAAGGAAGGGTTTTCGGTGGTAGCGCCTACCAATATCACCGTGCCGTCCTCCACGGCGCCTAAAAGCGAGTCCTGCTGCGCCTTGCTGAAACGGTGAATTTCATCGATAAACAAAATAGGGGGCTGCGAATTGAAAAAGCGCTGACTGCGAGCTTTTTCAATCACTTCGCGCACATCTTTCACCCCGGAGTTGATGGCCGACAACGGGAAGAACTGCCGCTCCAACCGGTTGGCAATGATGCGTGCCAGGGTGGTCTTGCCAACGCCCGGCGGTCCCCAGAGAATGAATGAGGCAATGTTGCCGGAATCGATCATGGTGCGCAGCACAGCGCCGGGAGCCACCAAATGTGACTGACCAACGTAACCGTCAAAGGTTTGCGGGCGCATACGTTCGGCCAAAGGAGTAGTCGGAATTGCAGACATAATTTTAAGAATAGATTAGAGACCAAGAGACAAGAGACGAAAGTTATAGATAGTTTCGTTCCAGGCGCGAAACAATGCGGCGGTAGCGGGTAATCAACAGGATAGCGGCAGCGCACAAGCCGAAAATATAGCCCATCCACAAGCCCTGAGGTCCCACGCCGAGCGTAAAAGCAAAAAGATAGCCCACCGGAATGGTGATGAGAATGTAGGCAATAAAGGCTATCACCGAGGTGGCCTTCACGTCCTGCATACCGCGCAGAATACACAGCGAGGTCGATTGCAAGCCGTCGAAGACCTGAAACGCCGCCACAATAATCAGCAATCCGCCTGTAATGTCAATAACCACAGGGTCTACGGTAAAAATTCGGGGCAGCAGGTTACGGAACACAAGGAATACAATGGCCATTGTCGTATTCCAGATAACGCTGATGTGGAAAGAACTTCGTGCAACACGGCGGATGGCAGCAAAATCCCTGAGGCCATATCCATGGCTGACACGAATGGTAGTGGCTGAACCGATACTCAAAACGATCAGAAATGCCATATTCGTGACCGAAATGGCGATCTGGTTGGCGGCCAAAGCCTCCGTCCCCAGCCATCCCATCATAATGCCTGTGAGGGAGAACGCCCCCCCTTCAAGCGACATCTGAACGGAGATAGGGAAGCCCACCGACAGTAACGCCCAGATCTTTTGGCGCGACCAGTTATCTGCATGATAGAATGAAAAATAGCGACGGAAGGAGTGGTGCCACAGGAAATAACCGATCAACAGTACAGGCATCAGGGCGCGCGAAATAAGCGTCGAAAGTCCTGCGCCGGCAGCGCCCATCTCCGGAAAACCGAGTTTGCCGTAGATCAACAGCCAGTTAAAGATGATGTTTACCACNNCACCTTGGTGTTGCCCACTCCTTCAAGAAACTGGCGGAGGGAGAAAAACAGCATCAGCGGAATGGACGACCACGCCAAATACCTATAGTAGGGCGTGCCGGCCGCAATGACCTCTTCGGG
>DBDM01000004.1:1236-6671 GCA_002293585.1 Bacteroidales bacterium UBA932 | reverse complement strand
TTCATGTAACCGAAAAGGGGAATGGTTGCCATTTGGGCGGCATAGATCAATACGCCCAATGTGAAATATAGCGCAATCGAATTTTGCAATATATGCGCCGTAGAGCGGTGTTTGCCCTGTGCGTAAAGTTCGCCCACCAGCGGAGTGATGCCCATGGCCAATCCCAGTCCGAAAATGAAAAGGAAAAAGAAAACATTACCACCGAATGCCACACCAGCCAAAGGAACAGCGCCCAGTCGTCCCACCATAGCATTATCAACGATCTGCACAACCAACTGTCCTGCCTGTGCAAGGGCAATCGGTACGGCAAGACGCAGAGTTTTAGAATATTCTCCTTTCAGGCTGTTCGTTTTCATTTGCCCAAAGGTAAGCAAAAAGATGCAGGGGTGCAAAAATTGAGTTACACCCTTACATCTTTTTCAATACTTAACATAATATAAATTGTGTAAATATTATATTATTTCCGGGAAATTTTAGACGGACGAAGTACCCGGCGTTCCGCAGCATTAAATATGTTCATGCTTACGCGAACGCCCGCGCTGTAAAACAGTTCATGGCGCTTACGCTCGTCGGCAAGCAGTAACCTGTAGCTGGCCCGCCCGAAAAGCGACCAATATATGCCCAAAGATAATTCCAGGTCAACATCGGCAGCGCCGCCAATATTGAGCGAATTTGCGCGAATTGCAGGCTGAAAATCGCCGAATCGCTGAAATTTGAAGACCGGCCCGATATTCAGGTTGACGAAAAAGACTTCCCGTACATGCATGGGTGTATACGACACCAGCAGTTCTATATTATTTTCCCGGATATCATAACCGGTACGGGAAGCATGAGCCATTGAATAGCGTCCGTATACGGCAAGAATACCGTTAAAGGTATACCCTGCCCCAACCACCGGCGATACGCATGACATATCGTTAATCCCCACTCCTGCTTCCATATTCCAACTGCCCGAATAGTGCAGCTGTGCTACAGAAGGTAATGATAAAATGCTAATTGCAAGTATTATAAGTATTCTTTTCATTTTTTACGTTTTACTGTTTTTTTAAGTTTTAAAAATGCTAAATTCAGCTCAATTGACGCTTCCGATTCCGACGGCTTAAGGCCATCGTCCAAAAGTTCCGCCATGATTTCGCCACTTTTAGCCATCAACGATTTTTGCCTTTCTTCCTCCGGAGCTTCATTCAGTTCTCTCCAATTCCGCGACAATTCCCGCATCTTGGCAAAAGCTTCAACAATAGCTATTGTGGTTTGTGTGGCCTTTTCACTTTTCAGGATGGTGGCCAGCATATACAAACCTTTCTCTGTAAATACATTAGGTAATACAGGGGAATATTTAATCCTAAGGTTGCCACAAAATGTGGCAACCTCTTGTTTCTCATTGTCTGTCAATCCTATAATATAGCCATCCGGAAATTTATCGGGGTTACGTTTTACCGCTTGATTTATATCATTTGTATTTACACCATACAGTGCGGCCACATCACTATCCAGAATCACCTGCTGTTCCCTGATAGTGATGATTTTATCATTTACATCTTCAAATTTAATTAATTCCATGTGTTTACGGTTTTAAAGTTAAGTCAATGCGGATATGTTCGCTCTCCGCACCTTCATTATCAATGACCCAGGCCTCCACCCAGCCGATAGGTTCCCACGGAGCATCTGTACACTCAAATATGCCGGGTGTACCATCAAAATCAGAAGCCATTCCAACAGCCTCATCATCCCACGTATAATGGTAAATAGCTTTATATTCAGCTATCCCCCCACCCCATTTTTCGTCTTGGTCAAAAGAAGAACGAATATCGATACGCACTACATATAAAAAATTCGGCGGGGCTGTATAATAAGCTTCTGCAACCACGCACCTGGGCGGCATGTTATCGAATGCATAAATTTGCTTGGATAAAGAAGCTTGCATATTGAATTTATCCGTAACTGTGGCGATAACAGTATAATACCCCGGATTTGTAGGGATTAACCTGAAAATCTTGAACCATTCCGCATTTACCGGACTATAATTCAAATCATAATATGTTGCCGCAACTTTACCGTCATTATCCGTTAATGTAATACCGTCGCCAACATTTATGTTCAGGTTTTGAAGATTGGCATTGGCATCCGTTACGCTGAGAGGCAACGTAAAATACACATCTTTATTAATGTTATTTAATTTTCCAATCTTCAACGTGTCTGTGTTTTCCACATCGGCAGTTGATGAAATCATTGGTCGCGAATTTAAATCATTAAAATAACTCTCCGAAATACAGCCTGCAAGCAGTGTAATAACCGCTGTTATAAAACAGAATGATTTTATTATTTTCATATATGTTTTGGTATTAATATTAATTTGTCAATCCTTTTAAAATTTCATAGCTACCGTCAGGATAAATGATACGTAACATATATATTTGTCCGGACGGCCGGATGATATCGCTTATATCCACCTTGTTTTCGCCCTCGTGAATGCGGGCGGATTTAACGCCGAACACAGCGCCGGCAATATCGATCATGTGTATTTGCACAGTGCCTGGTATTCCGGTAACATAAATGTTCACCGTCAGCTGTTCACCATTGGCTGTAACGGTGGGACTGAGTAGCGCCTTGTACTGACTGCGCGACTTCCATTGTTGTAGATAGTTGCGATATATATCATCCAACTCATTGTTGATCAGACGTATTTCTTCACAATCCGGGCAATCCGGACACTCTGTTATCGCGGTAATGTGATAAGGCCCGACTGGCATTGATGTAGGACAGGCATTTGAAACATTTATTGTACCCAGGTTAACAACCTTACGGCAGTCATTGGTTGATGTTACGGTGGCGGACAGGTCCCATGTCTCCAACATAAGGGGGTAGCCGAAAGTATACCCATTGAGCGGAATAGCTACTGCCGACCCGTTGCCGGCAGGCGTGGCCTTTACTGCTATACTGCGGATGTTGCTCAGGTCAGTAGTGATAATTACCGGTCGTTCCGCGCCGGAATAACAACTCTTGCTCATGCTGAACTCTCCCAGCGGAGCATTGGATGCTATGGTGACGGGCTGCGACGCCTGCGAACGGCAAGCCGAAGCGGTAAGGTCGGTTACACCAACCGCATAATATTCGGTAATACTTTGTGTTCCGGTTTCAACGTGAACATATTGCGAACTACCACTATCCACCATCACACCGTCTTTATACCATTCGTAATTGGTAGCGCCGCCGGTAGCCGTCAGGGTAGCCCGTTCCCCTTCACAAAGATTGTTGGCATTGGTCGATAAGGCTGGCTCATTCGGACGTTGACGGATGGATACGGTTTTTGTAAACGACATGTAACAACCGTCTTTGTGTACCCTGAACGTAACCGTATAAGGTGTTGCGCCGGTAGCCACAGATGAACTCAGCACGATTTGAGGGCCATCGAGTACCAGACCGTCCGGAGTAGCCGAAAAATCGCGCCCCCAACCATCGTAGAGGTATTGCACATCGTTTTTATCTGATCCGCTCACATAATCAAATAATTCCACCCGGCCATCCGTTTGGCAGAAGCTTACGGGCGCTGGGTCGAACACAACACCGGAGAAATCAACCGTTTTTCGTTCCACACTAACGGTATTGGAACCGGCAAGCGTACAACCTGCCAGATCGGCTACTGCACTATATACCGTGGTATTATCGCCGTTACGGGAATGATTAGCCGTTGTGCCACCCGGAACGCCGGTACCGAACAATGCGCCATCGGCATACCATTTCAATGTAGCGCCGGCGCTCACATTATTTGCACTCAATGTAATCGCCGGAGTGTTACAAACGGTTGCATCATCTGTAATGATAGTAAAGGCTGCCGGCCGGGCTTTGATCAACACTTCTTTTGTGTAGATTTTTGTACAGTTATTCTGCGAAACGGTCAATGTAAGAAGGTACGGATTAACATTAGCCGGTGCTGTGGATAAATTAATTTTGCTATTAGTTGCACCATAAATAGCAGGCCCGCCGTTACTGAACGAGAAGTTGTAATTTACACCGTTCCTTGCTTTCAAATCGACTATGTCTGTTGCTCCACCTATGAGGTAGTCGAACAAGTCAAGTTCCCGATCAGCTTGGCATAATTCTACCAAATCCGGATTGAGGGCGGCGGTATTGGTCACCCTNNGAACAGGTCAAGTTCTTGATCAGTCTGGCATAACGCCACCGGATCGGCGTTGATGGCGGCGGTGTTGGTCACTTCATTAGCTGTTATGGACAGACTGTTAGATGTCGTTGCACAGCCTTCGGCGTTGTGTCCGACAGCATATGCGCTGTGGTTTCCGGTGGTGAGCGTTCCGGACGAGTAGGTGCTGCCGGCGCCTTTTTCAGCATCGTCGACGTACCAGGTGTACGTTACGCCGGACTGTGGCGTAGTTACCGACAGCGGCCAGCTTTCATCGTTACACAGCAAGTTGCCGGCAGCGCCGGTAATGGTGAACGCGGAAGGTTGTGCTTTGATCAATATTTCTTTCGTAAAGGTTCTTTCACAACCATTTTGCGACAGGGTCAGCGTTAAAATATGCGGATTACTGCTGACTATCGACTGGTTAGACAGATTGATAGTGTGCAAGCCCGAACCGTAAATAGCCGGTCCGCCGGCGCTGAATGAGAACGTGTAGTTTATGCCGTTCTTCGCCTTTAAATCAGCTATATCGGCTGCTGAACCCACGAGGTAATCGAACAGGTCAAGTTCTCGCTCAGCCTGGCATAACGTCACCAATGTTCTATCTAAGCGTGCATTATTTCCGAAATATCGAGCGGTGGCAGTTTCTGTATTGGATCTTGTTTCGCATCCTGCCGCATTGCGCCCAAGCGCATAAACCTGATGCAGGCCGGAAAATAGACTATGGGCAGAATAATTAATTCCTTCCGAGCTTTGGGCGCCATCCAAAAACCAGGTGTACGTTACGCCGGATTGCGGTTGGCCTACATGGAGATTCCAGGCCAGCCCGTCACATATATTTTCACTTTCTTCGTTAATATTGCTGGCAATGGTAAAAGCGGCCGGCCGGGCTTTAATGAATACTTGCTTCGTATAAATCTTTGTACAACCATTTTGCGATACGGTCAAAGTAAGCGTATAAGGGTTGGGATTGGCCTGTACTGCGGACAAGTCGATTTTACTGCCGGNNACCGCCGTCACTAAATGAGAAGTGATAATTCACGCCGTTCTTCACCTTTAAATCAGCGATATCAGCCGCTGAACCTATGAGGTAGTCGAACAGATCAACTTCCCGTTCAGACTGACATAGTTCTACCAATTCCGCCTTGAGCGCGGCAGTATTGGTCACCCTGTTCACTGCAACGGACAAGGTATTGGATGTCATTTCACATCCTGCGGCATTCCGGCCGACAGCATACGCGCTATGGTTTCCGGATGCGAGCGCTCCGGACAAGTAGGTATTACCGGCGCCTTTTTC
>DBDM01000004.1:0-1215 GCA_002293585.1 Bacteroidales bacterium UBA932 | reverse complement strand
CTTTCATCGTTACATAGCAAGCTGCCGTCAGCGCTGGCAATGGTAAAAGCATCCGGCCGGGGAATGACGGTAAAATCACGCTCTACAATTTTACTACACCCGTTGGCCGCTATAATAGTGAGGGACACGCTATAATCCTTATTAGCCGTTAAAGCCGCCGTGTTAACAAATTTTGTACCAATCACCGGCACGGCAGTATATCCGTCCGTAACGGCAAAACGATAAGTAATACCCTCGGCGCCTTGCTCTATGTTATCGCGTAGCGTTCCCGGCTCAAATAAATTAAATAAATTGTAATTTTCGTTTGACTGACAGCGCAAAATAGCCCCCGGAAGAGGTGAAAGAAAGATCATTACTTCCTGATCGATTATGGTGAATGGGAATGTACTGGTGCAGGTATTTTTATCATGGGTAGCGACTATTTTGTACGTTCCTGCGCGCAAATCCATTACCTTATGCGCCTCAGGCGGCACATTCCCCTCTCTATGATCGTACTGATCGTTGCGGAAAAGCCAAAAATTAGCGCCTTTGTGCTTAATTAAATTGTTGCTGTCGTCATAGAGCCAGTATTGCGTACCGTATTCCGGGTTATTATGGGTAAGGGTGGCGCCGTTGCCGCAGTCATATAATAAACCGTCAAGATGGGGCAACATGGGGGCGGGATATTCCGTAATAACATAAATTTGATCTGTATACGCCTTACAACCTGTTAAATGATTGGCTTGTGCATAAAACTTAACCTTATGCTGTCCGGTGCCGGTTTTAAAAAACGTGTCGTGCGCAACAGCCTGCGGCACACTATCAACTTCTGCAAATATCTCAATATTACGATTATAGCTATTGGATAATTCAAGCTTAATACCGGTATCATGTTGGCAATAAGTTTCTGCGGATAAAGTGAGTTGCGGCGGTTTTAAAGCGTAATCGCCCGACAAGGTATGTGTAATTTCGTTGTACCGGCAATATTCATACAAGGGCGTAAGCCTGATCTCATTCACCGCACTATAATAATCCAGGCCGCCTACATAAGTCGAAGGGGTGGCGAACGCGCACGACGTAACCTCGCCGCCGTTCTGCACATCAAGTGTAAATAATATATCGGCGCAACTTTCCTTTTCTTGGATAGCGAAAGCCGTTTGCGCTTTCATGTCACGGAACGGGTTAGACGAACCGAACTCCAACCGGAAACGATACCTTATTATTTTTGAATCTACC
>DBDM01000167.1:2691-3171 GCA_002293585.1 Bacteroidales bacterium UBA932 | reverse complement strand
CTGCTGTTGCTTTTGTTGCTGTTGGCGCGCCATTTCTTCCAAGCGTTGCTGGAATTTCGATTTCTTTTGCGGCTGTGCGGCGCGTTCTTTCATTTTGCGCAACAATTCATCTTCATTGACCAACCATTTGCGGATGATCCACGTTTGACCAATGGTGATGAAGTTAGACAGCATAAATTAATAGCTCAAACCGCTGGAATAGCTGTTGAACATAATCAGCAGGAACAGCGGCATAAAGTAGAGTTGCATAAACTTCATACCGGGCATTTCGGTACTCGACGGCGTTTGCGAGAGCGTTGCCCGCGAATAGAAGAACATGGAAACAGCCATCAACAACACGAAAAGACTCACGTGGTCACCATAGAACGGGATATTGAAGGGCAGTTCGAGTATGGAATCGTAGGTACTCAGGTCGTCGGCCCACAGGAAACTTTTTTGCCGCAATTCAAACGAGGCGGGGAAGAAGTTGAACATGGCAAT
>DBDM01000167.1:0-2679 GCA_002293585.1 Bacteroidales bacterium UBA932 | reverse complement strand
GTTTTTTTGTAGAGCGCCATGGTTTCCTGTTGCTTTTTCATGGCATCTTCTTTCTTCGGGTACTTTTGATTGATCTTATCGATCTCCGGTTTCAACACTTTCATCTTGGCCGTAGATACGTGTGATTTGTGCGTCAGCGGCAGCAAAATTATTTTGATGAAAAGCGTTAATAATAGAATAATAATCCCGTAGTTGGATATGAATTTACTGAGGAAATCGAACGTGGGAATAATGAGCCAACGGTTGATATACCCCATGATCCACCATCCGAGGTATACTAGTTTTTCAAAATGATGTCCTTGTTCCTTCAGCACGTTATATTGGTTGGGCATGAAGAAAAAGTCCATGGAAATAGTTTGTTGCGGTGCATTGTTGTAAGCCAGTTGCATTGTGGCATCGCAACGCATGAGCAGGCGGTCGGGGTGCGTTTCGGGATAATTATTGAACGATACTTGTCCGCGGGTGAAATTATCATTAGCTACCAGCGCTGCTGCGAAAAACTGTTCTTTGAAAGCTATCCATTCCACTTTGGTCGGCATTTTGGCTTCTTCGGAAACAGAGCGCATAGTCAGCGTTTCTATCTCCTTTTCGCCCGGATATTTGTATGCCACGGTAGAATAATTGCTTTCATTGGCGAAATCCTTTTCCTGCCGGCGCAGGTCGGCGCTCCAATGCAGGTCAATGGCCGTGGCGTTGCGCGGGATCTCTTTGTCAAGTCCCACCAAATTGATATCAAGTCCCAAACGGTAACTGTTGGGCGCTAAGGTATAGACATATTCGATATAAGCGGCTTCGGATACTTGCAGGCGCATGGCTAAGCGCGATGTATCGGACGCCGATGCGTCGGTAACCCGGAAGAAAAAGTTACCGGTAGATAATTGTTGTTTGGTAAAGAAATGTAACGAAAAGTCGTTGTCCGGGCCGGAGAACAGGGTGACCGGAATACTGTCGTATGTTTGGTAGCCTTTTATTTCAGCCGAATACACACGGCCGCCTTTGTTGGAAAATGTCAGTTTTATCAATTCATTTTCGAGCGTATGGAAAATTTCTTCTCCATCCGTAGCTTTGGCTAAGCTGTCGCCCATGGTTTCAGCGGCAATTGTTTTTTGCTCCTGGGGTGTAACGGCGGCCGGAGCGGTGAGTGCTGCAATACTGTCTTGCCTCCGCTGTTCCGCAAGATACCGTGCCTGTTCCACCATAGCCACAGAGTCGCGTTGGTGTTGCAGTTTACGTTGTTGTTCTACATTCCGCCCGTTGTACCAGGTGAAGCCGATAATGATAACACCGATTAAAGCGAATCCGATAATGTTATTTTTGTTCATCTTTGTTGTACTGTTTCTCGATTAATTTGATTTTTTCTTCCAGCAGTTTGATCTCGTCTTTCGCTTTGCTGATTTTATTATTTACGTCGGCTATCAGGGAGTCGGCATTCTTTGATTTGGCAAAGAACCCGATATTATTTTCCCATAGAGCAATGTCGGCTTCCAATTGACGGAGTTTTTGCACGAGTTTTTCGCGCTCCGAACGCATAGTCCGGTTTCCTTTATCACCGCCTTGCATTTCGTTCACACGGTGTTTGAAGCGCATCATTTTTTTGTCGTTATCGGAAATTTTAATGCTTTGGAACAGTTTGTCGACCGCTGCACGATAAGCCTTTTGCAATTTTTCTTTTTCCTTGAACGGCACAAACCCTATTTCTGTCCAGCGGCGCTGGAATGCCTGTAGCGCAGTCAGGTTGGCGGCTGCATCATCGGAGGGGACAAAGGCTTCGATCTCGGCAATGATGGCTTGTTTTTGTTTCAAGTTCTCATTGTGTTCACTGTCTATGCCGGAGAAATGTTGCGTTTTGCGATTAAAAAATGCATCGCAGGCCGTGCGGAAGCGTTTCCAAATAGTGTTGGAATGCTTGCGGGGAACGGCGCCTATTTCTTTCCATTGTTTTTGTAAGCTGATCAGTTTGTCGGTAGTTTTTTTCCACTCCTCACTGTTGGCTAAGCTCTCAGCTTGTTCGCACAGGTCAATTTTCTTTTGCAGGTTTTCCTGCATACCGGTCTTAAACTGCTCGTAAAATTCACGTTTAGCCGTGTAGAATTTATCGCAGGCCGCGCGGAAACGTTCAAAAATACGGGTATTTTCTTTTTTTGTAGCAAAACCTATGGTGCGCCATAGTTTTTGGAGATCTTCCATTTCCTTAGTGCGGTCGTTCCACTCCTTGTTATCCTTAGGTTCCGAGCCGGCTAATTCTTCGGTTTTTTCACATAAAGCGCGCTTCGCTTCGAGATTTTTCTTCTGTTCTTCTTTTTGTCCTTCGAAATAATCCTGGTGCCTTTTATTGATGGCGGTCGTCGCATTTTTAAAGCGTTCCCACATCTGTTCGCGGTATTCGGGCGCTACCGGGCCCAGTTCGCGCCATTCTTCATGGTATTTTTGTAGTTTGTTGAACGCCGTGATAATATTTGATTCCAGCAATAACCTTTCGGCTTTCTCGGCCAATACGGTTTTGGCTTCCAAGTTTTTCTTGAAGTCAAGGTCGCGCAACTCGTTGTTAATTTTTACGTAGTCGTAAAACAATTCCACGTAATGGTGGTAAATGTTCCAAAGGTCTTTGGTCTGTCCTACCGGTACCGGGCCGGATTCGCGCCAGCGTTGCTGGATGTCGCGGAATGCCGGGAACGTATG
>DBDM01000009.1 GCA_002293585.1 Bacteroidales bacterium UBA932 | reverse complement strand
TCGTAATTTGAAATTCGTAATTGACTATGAAATACATTGCCGAAATCAACGTAATGCCCCAGAAAGCCCTGCTCGACCCGCAGGGAAAAGCCGTAACCGCCGTTATTCATAACAACGGATTTAAAAATTTAGACAATGTGCGTGTCGGTAAACACATCACGTTGGAAGTGGAGGCGGCCACCAAAGCCGAAGCCGAAAAGCAGGTAGATGAAGTGTGCCGCAAGGTACTGCACAATCCCATTATGGAAAGCTACGAGTTTACGGTGAAGGACTAAATTTTCACCGCGCCTTTCACCTTTTCGGTTAACAGGGCGAAGTCGAATACATCGTAAATAGTGTCCACGTAATGGAATGTCAGGCCACGAAGGTAGATGTCTTTGATTTCTTTGATGTCTTTTTCGTTTTCGCGTGAAAGTACAATATCTTTGATGCCGGCGCGTTTGGCCGCCAATATCTTCTCTTTAATGCCGCCCACCGGCAGCACTTTGCCGCGCAGGGTTATTTCGCCTGTCATAGCAACGCCCTTGCGCACTTTCCGTTGGGTGAACGCCGAAGCTATGGCCGTGGCCATGGTGATGCCCGCTGACGGCCCGTCTTTGGGAATGGCGCCCTCCGGTACGTGCAGGTGAATGTTCCAGTTGTCAAAAGCCTCCGACGGAATGTTGAGCTTGTCGGCATGGGCTTTCACATATTCCAGTGCAATAACGGCCGACTCTTTCATCACATCACCTAAATTTCCGGTGATGGTGAGGTTGCCTTTGCCGCGGCTCAGACTGGTTTCAATGAAAAGAATTTCGCCGCCGTTTTCCGTCCAGGCCAGTCCGGTCACCACACCGGCAAAGTCATTGCCCTGATAAAGTTCTTTCAAGAACTTGGGTGCGCCGAGGATTGTCGTGATGTCTTTCTCGGTGAGCGTACTTTTTATATTTTCTTCAAAAGCGATTTTTTTACCTACGTAACGGATCACCTTGGCTAATTGTTTCTCAAGGCTGCGTACGCCCGACTCGCGGGTGTACAGTTCGATAATGCTTTCCAGCACCTTGTCGCTCAATTTGAGTTTCGAAGGTTTCACGCCGTGTATTTCCAATTGTTTAGGCAGGAGATAACGCTTGGCGATCTCTATTTTTTCTTCGATCAGGTAACCGCTCACGTCAATCATCTCCATGCGGTCGCGCAGGGCGGGATGGATGTTGCCGATGTTGTTAGCGGTGGTGATGAACAATACTTTCGACAGGTCGTAGTCGAGGTCGATATAATTATCGTGGAAAGCGCCGTTTTGTTCGGGGTCGAGCACTTCGAGCAATGCCGCCGCCGGGTCGCCGCGGAAGTCGGTGCCCACCTTGTCGATCTCATCCAGAATAATCACCGGATTGGACGTTCCGCTCTTGCGGATGGTTTGTATAATACGGCCGGGCATGGCGCCTATGTAGGTTTTGCGATGTCCGCGAATTTCGGCTTCGTCGTGCAGTCCGCCCAGCGAGATACGTCCGAACGAACGACCCAACGCCCGCGCCACCGATTTGCCTAGGGAAGTTTTGCCTACCCCCGGAGGGCCATATAAACAGATAATGGGCGATTTCATATCGCCTTTCAGCTTGATGATCGCCAGATATTCGAGTATGCGTTCTTTTACTTTCTCCAGGCCGAAGTGGTCTTCATCCAATATTTTTTGCGCGTTCTTCAGGTCGAGATTGTCGGTAGAATAATGCAGCCAGGGAAGCTCTACCAGGAATTCTACATAATTAAACTGCATGGGATAATCGCCGTAGTTGGGATTCATGCGTTCCAATTTCTGCATTTCTTTCTCAAACACTTCCGCCACTTCTTTAGGCCATTGCTTGTCTTTAACCTTCTCGCGCAGTTCTTTGACCTCGTCGCGGTTGTTGCCTATGCCCAACTCTTCCTGTATGGTTTTAAGCTGGTTGTTCAGGTAATATTCGCGTTGCTGCTGGTTGATCTCGGTATGTACCTTTTGCTGGATATCATTTTTAATTTTGAGGATGTCGATTTGCTTATTGAGCAATTCCAGCAGTTTCAGCGCCCGTTGTTTGAGGTGGTCTTCTTCTAATAATTTTTGTTTTTCCGACGGTTCTTCCACCTCAAGGTTTGAAGCAATGAAGTTGATGAGGAACGTGCGGCTTTCTATATTTTTGATGGCAAAGGCCGCTTCCTGCGGAAGATGGGGCGACAGTTTCAGCACATGCAGGGCAGCATCGCGCACGGAACTGATAATATTTCCATATTCGCTGTCGGACGATGCGGGACGGATATCGGCGCGGTCCCGGACTCTTGCCAATATGTAAGGTTCGTCGTGGATATATTCGATAATGTCGAACCGCCGTATGCCTTGTATGATCGCAGTGACGGCGCCGTCGGGCATTTCAATGATCTTGAGTATCTTGGCCAGCGTGCCCACGGTGTACAGGTCGGCGCTGCCCGGATTATCTGTTTTGGAGTCTTTCTGCGTGCTGACACCCAGTAATTTAGAGCTGTTGTAAACGTCGCGTATGAGCTTGATGGATTTTTCACGGCTAATCGTGATAGGAATTACCGTTCTGGTAAACAATACCGCGTTGCGCAACGGCAGCAGGGGTAGTTGGTCAGGGGTTTTCGTAACCTTGTCGTCGGATTCCTGGTTAACCACAATGGGAATGTAGTTAACATCTTCATCATCAATTTGTTCTGGAATAAATATATCGTTTAATTTCATAAGTCGTCTAAATATTCATTATATTCCTGCAATATCTGTGCCATGCTTTTTTATGCTGACATTTTGGCATATTAGATAATTCTGCTGCCTATAATGACAGTAATAAGGATCAAAAAGGAAAGAATATATAATTTTTTCCGGCGGATTTGGGCGGCGGCGGAAGCTGTAATTACGGAAAGAGGAATGGCGGTCAGGGTCATGATACTGCCGTTCGACGGATGCAGGATAATAGATGATAACAGGAAGCAGAACAGCAGGTAGTTGAAATATTGCTGCATGTGTATGGCTTTGATCTTACGGATGCCGGTGGTTTTCGCGGCTAATAACGACCATACCACTAATATGCTCAATATGGCGATATAAATATATTCGTAAAAAGTGACGGCTATCTTAGGCAGGTATAATGAAGGCATATTAGCTGCCAGGGTAGCTGTAAAATGACCGGGCGCATAGTCGTTGAGAAAGTAATATAACCACAGGTAGAAATAAGGAAGTAATAATCCGCCGAGGAAAGCGGCGCCGTCGCGCCAGGTGAATGGCCGCGATACGATGATACTGATGAATATGGCTATGGCGGCGCCGGTAGCCGGGAAGTAAAACAGTCCGGCGATAGATGCGAAAAGAGCGGCGGAAAATATAGCCGGCAGAGCGTATTGGAGTTGATAACTGTTGAAAAGAAAATATATGCTGAGCAGAATACCTGCCGAAGCTACCTGCGCCCCGCTGAAATAAAGGGAAGAAGGCATAGCCGACGTCAGCAGGAAGTAGGACAGGAGCATGTATTTTTCATTGTTGCCGGCAAATAAGTGACGGCGATTGATGATGAACAGGAGTACGGCGGAAAGTATAGTGAACAGCAGGGCATACCACAAGCCTTTTTCACCCGATAATCCCAGATCGTTGATGAGCCACGATTGCAGGGGCATCAACGTTTCGTTGCCCGGTTGTATGCTGTTGTCGGGCGCCAGTATGTCGGGCAGCCACAGTCCCGCCAGCAGGAGGAAACAGAGGCAAGCGGTGATGAAGAGGTTATTTAAAATAGTGTTAGGCATAATGTATAAAGAAGATAGAACGCAGATGACGCGGGTTTAACGGATTTACACGGATTTCTATCTGTGCAAATCCGCGTCATTCGCGTTCTATAAGATCGTTGCCGATATCAGTACGGAAATACATTCCTTCATACCGAATAGTGTCCACGGCGCCGTAAGCCGCGGTGCGCGCTTCTTCAATGCTGCTGCCGAGCGCTGTAACGGCGAGCACGCGTCCTCCGGCGGTGACCACCTGCTTGTCCTTATTGAAGGCAGTGCCCGCATAGAAAATATGGCTTTGTATAACGGCGTCCAATCCGGTAACCGGCTTTCCTTTTTCATAGTTTTCGGGATAACCGCCGGCGGTGCATACTACCGTGACGGCGGATTGCGGCAGGGTGTTGCATTTCTTTTCGTGGAGTGTGCAGTTACCTGTTCCTTCAAAAAGGTCGACGAGGTCGGCATCAAGCCGCAACATCACCGACTNNGGATCGCCCATGCGCACGTTGTATTCGATCACATAAGGCTCTCCGCCCACATTCATTAATCCGATGAACAGGAAACCCCGGTAGCGGATGTTTTCCGATTGCAGGCCTTTGATAGTGGGCGCCACAATGCGCTCCTCTACCTTTTTCATAAAAGTTTCATCGGCGAAAGGAACGGGCGATACGGAACCCATGCCGCCGGTATTGGGGCCGGTGTCGCCATTGCCGATACGTTTGTAGTCTTTGGCTTCGGGAAGTATTTTATAAGATTCGCCGTCGGTGAGCACGAAAACGGATAGTTCTATACCTTTGAGGTATTGTTCGATCACCACTTTTTGTCCGGCGGCGCCGAATTTACCGTTAAACATTTCGTGCAATTGCAATTGGGCTTCGTCGAGGTCGTCGATGATCAGCACGCCTTTCCCGGCGGCCAATCCGTCGGCTTTCAACACGTAAGGCGCTTTGAGCGATTCAAGGAAGGCAAAGCCTTTATCTTTATTTTCGGCCGTGAAAGTTTGGTAACGGGCGGTAGGAATGCCGTATTTTTTCATGAATAGCTTGGCCATATCCTTGCTGCCTTCCAATTGGGCGCCTTTCTTGTTAGGGCCTATCACTACAATGTGGCTCAGTTGCGGGTCGTTATTGAAAAAATCGGTAATACCGTTTACTAAAGGATCTTCCGGTCCCACTACCAACATAGTAACGTCTTTATCCAACACCAATTGTTTCAGTGTTTCAAAATCGTTGGCGTTGATGTTTACATTCTCACCCAACATAGCTGTGCCGGGATTTCCCGGTGCGATGTATAACTTGGAGAGTAACGGGCTCTGCCGTAATTTCCATGCTAAGGCGTGTTCACGTCCGCCGTTTCCTAATAACAAAACAGTATGCATAGTGTTTCTATAATTCGATTGCTTTACATTTCCATCCGCGACTGCCGATGTATTTCAATACTAACGGCAGCGCGTAAAAAAGATTACGTGATGACTTGATGGAATCATGGAATACCACTACATCACCTGGTTTTACACGTTTAATAATGCCGCGGGCACAACTTTTTTCCGACAATTTGCGGCTATAATCGCGGCTGAGCAGGTTCCACATGATGATGTGGTAACGTTCGCTGAGCATTCGCCCCTGGTGCGGTCCGATACGGCCATACGGCGGGCGGTAAAGATTACTGCCGATAAGGCCGTTGGCGAAATCCACGTCGTGGATATAGTCGCCGGTACTCATTCCCCATCCTTTGATATGGCTGTAGGAGTGATTTCCCACGGCATGTCCGCGTTTTTTAATCTCCTGAAACAGTTCGGAAAAATTTTCCACATTTTTTCCTAAGCAGAAAAAGGTAGCTTTGGCGTTGAATTGGTCTAAAGTATCCAATACCCAGGGCGTCACTTCGGGCCGCGGCCCATCATCAAAAGTGAGGAATACCCCGTCGGTTTCATCATCAAAACTCCAGATGAACGAAGGGTAGAGGTGACGTAAAAATGCCGGGGCATTAAATTGCATGGCGACTTTATTAATTTTGCAAAGGTACTAAAAAAATCATATCTTTGTGCTATGAAACGCGTAGGCCTGATATTTTCATTGCTCTTGGCTTTAACTGCTTGTGAGAAAGCGCTTTCGGAAAAAGAGTTTGCGAATGTGCTGAGTGATATGTATTTGTATGAAGAATTTCGCGGGAACGATCTTCGATTGGATTCGGTAAGCATATACCGTTCGGTATTTCGAAAATATGGTTGTACGGAAGAGGAATTTAACCGTTCGGTAAAAAAATATACCGCTGACCCGAAAAAACTGAAAAAAGTGTATGAAATAGTCAATGAGCAATTGAAGGTGCGAAAGGAAGTTCCCGATGCTATTATTTCGGAAAAACTTAAGATAAAACAGGAGCAAGAGCATTTAGATTCGTTGTACCGTTATCCGGCCGATACGTCATATCGTTATTTTTTTGATCGCTGTGCATTGGAATTGGAGGGAGCGGATAGTGAAATTCATCATGAAATAATACCGTAAATTGTCGATTTCATGCGCCGTATAGCCGCTCAATATTTGTTTACCGGCAGCGGGCCGATGCTTCGCCGCGGTGTGGTGGTGTTGAACGATGAGCAACGTGTGGTTGCCATAGAGCAGTTAGGCGATGAGGAAACCGGCAGCACGGAGTTTTATAACGGCATTCTGGCGCCGGGTTTTGTGAATGCCCATTGTCATCTTGAATTATCGTATCTGAAGGGCGCCTTACCGCAAGGCTTGGGCATGGATGGTTTTGTGAAAGCTATGATGGGTTGGAGTAAGCGTGATATTGGCGATACCGTTGCCGCCATGCGTGAGGCCGGTGCGGCAATGTACGCGGAGGGTGTAGCGGCGGCCGGCGATATTTCAAATACCGCCAATAGTTTTGAGGTAAAACAACAAAGCCCCATTGCCTTTCATTCGTTTATAGAAATGGTGGGTCTGGACGGCAATGTGGCCGTGCAAAAGAAAAATGAAGCGGACGATCTATTGTCGCAGGCTGTGGAGCGGGGATTGTCTGCGAGCGTGACGCCACATGCGGTGTATAGTTTGAGCGATGAGTTGTTTGAATATTCCGTGAAACGGGCTAATGAAGCAGGCATTTTGTNNGTGAAACGGGCTAATGAAGCCGGTATTTTGTCCATTCATCATCAGGAGGGTGCGCGTGAGGGTAGCACTGCACGGCAACGTTTGTTGCCTTTGTTAGATAGGCAAACGAGATTACTGTTAGTGCATAACACTTATACCGTTGCTGCGGATATTGAAGCGGTGGAAGAAAGAACGGAAAAAGCCGTATGGGTGCTGTGNNCCCAATTCGAATCATTATATTCAACGGATATTGCCTCCGGCCGGTTTGTTGTTTGAAAAAGGCGTGACGGTGGCTATCGGCACGGACAGTTATGCGTCCAATACCCGCCTGTCGATGTTGGAAGAAATAAAAACCTTGTCGACGCACTTCCCGCAAAT
>DBDM01000050.1:279-12149 GCA_002293585.1 Bacteroidales bacterium UBA932 | reverse complement strand
CAACTTAGTCCCTTCACCCGCACGGGTAATAATAGTTTTTATTTCATGTGGCGTAAGATTTTGCGCTTCATCAATAATGAAAAACACATTCGACAAACTACGGCCACGGATGTAGGCCAGTGGCGTGATCACCAACTTGCCGGTATTTTGTAGCTCATCTATCCGCGCGTACTCACGGGACGACGAGCGGAAACGGCTTTTTATAAACGACAAGTTATCAAATAACGGTAACATATAAGGGCCTATTTTCTCGTTGACATCGCCGGGTAAAAAGCCCAAATCCTGGTTCTGCAAGGGAATGACCGGCCGCGCCAGCAAAATCTGGTCAAAGTGTTCTTCCTGCGCCAGGGCTGCTGCCAGGGCCAAGAGGGTTTTCCCCGTTCCGGCAATACCGGTGAGCGATACCAATGAAATTTCCGGACGCATAAGCGCATCTATGGCAAAAGTCTGTTCGGAATTTCGCGGTTCAATACCGTAAATTTTCCGTTTTTCGACTTTCACTAAACAATTGGACGCTTTATGATACACCGCCAGCGCGCTGGAAGTAGCGCCTTTCAGCACCATATACTGGTTATCAGCATATGTAACGTCTTGACTTTCAAGTTTTAATCCCTGCTGCCCCTGGTACAATGCATCTATTTGATCATCCGTTATATCACATTGTTGAGCTTCCTTATTCAATGCCGCAGCATTCTTCACCTTATCGTTTAAATAGTCCTGTGAAAACAGCCCGAGCGATTTAGCTTTCAATCTGAGGTTCACGTCTTTAGTCACTAACACTACAATGCGGTCCTTGTTTGTGTCCTTCACGTGTTCAGCGATCGCCAAAATACGATGGTCGGGTGTCTTTTCATAAAACGACTGCGCCATATCACTTGTAAATGGCTGTCCTAAAACGACTTTTAGTCGACCAAGGCCCTTGCCTAAGGGTACTCCGGCGTCAAATAACCCGTCGTCGCCGTCACGTTCATCCGTCAGTTTATCTAACTCGCGTACAAACTGCCGGGCATGGTAATTGATATCTCCATGTCCCTTTTTGAATTTATCCAATTCTTCCAATACCACAATGGGTAATACAATGTCATTTTCCTGGAAATGGTAGATACAACGGTGGTCGTGCAACGGTACGTTGGTGTCGAGTACGAAAATTTTAGGATGCTTTGCCATAAATTTATGTGTTTAGATATCAACAAAGATAGATTTTTTTTTTATATTTGTAAACTATTTAGTAATTTTAGAATGAATATTAAAACCTTTCGACCGTTTTTTATTGTTTTTTTCTTCTTTTGTTGCGCCTATAACAGCGTTGTAGCCCAGCAAGATCCGGATTTCAACAATTCTTACTATCTGAATGCTATAGACCTTTTTGAGAAAGGACAATATGCCGACGCGGAAGCGCAGTTCCGGAAAGCAGCAGAGGTGGCCACTCCCAACGACGAAGTTATGCAAAGCAGTATTGCTTCTTACCGTGCTTTGTGCGCCATCAGCTTAGTATTACCTAACACCGAGTCAATTGTGGAAGACCTGGAGGTAGCCCACGGCAATGACCCTAAAATGAATGAAATTTACTTCGCACTAGCCAAACAGCTCTATCACTCAAAGGAATACGAAAAATCAATAGACTGGTTTAAAAAAGTCGACGACCGCGAATTATCCTTTGATAACCGCTTGGAATGTATGTTCCTGTACGGCCATGCCTACTTTCAGCTTAATGACTATGACGATGCCCTTCCGTTATTCACGGGAATCATTAATCTGCCTAATAACAAGTATAAAATCCCGGCCACTTATTATTATGCCCATATCGAATATAAACGGGAAAATTATGTTTCGGCATTAGAAGGCTTTCAGTCTATCCGTTCCGACAGCCGGTTTTCTATTCCGGCCGGCTACTACACCTTGCAAATTTACGCCCACCAGGGACGTTATAAAGAGGTGGTCGACGAAGGCTCCGAACTGCTGAAAACAGCTACCGACGACCGTTATGCCGAAATTGCCGGTGTGATCGTTGAAGCATGTTACCGTCTTCATGAATATGACCAGGCGCTGACCTATTTCAACTTATATAAAGGGAAAGTGGCTAAGCTCACCCGTAACGATATGTTTGTGGAAGCTTCTATCTACTACCATTTAAAAAGATATCCGGAGGCCCTGTCGCATTTTACCAACCTGACCGATGTCAAGGACAACCTCGGACAGCTATCGCTGTACTATGCGGGCGACGCCTGCCTGAAAACAGATAATAAAGCCGACGCGTTGAAATATTTTGATGCGGCGCGGCAACTAAATTTTAATTCCGGCATTACCGGCGAATCCTGGATAAACTACGTCAAGCTATCGTTGGAACTAAATGATGACAGCCGTCCTTTACATGAATATCGTACGCTCTATCCCGGAAAAGATATTCATCAGTTAATGGTCGACGGTTACACTATCGACAAACAATATGATAAAGCACTGGCGGAATACGGCGCTATTTTAACACTCTCCGACCGGCATAAAACCGATATTCAACGGTTATCTTTCGCGCAAGGGGTCAGCCGTATGGATTCCGCACAGTATGAAGCGGCCATTCAATCGTTCGACCGCTCGCTGGAATACGGCAGCTACGACTCGAATACCAAAGCCATCACCCATTACTGGAAGGCCGATGCGCTCTATCATCTGGGTAAATATCACGAAGCGCAACAACAGTACTCCGAATTTATTCGATTACCGAACGCCTTTAAAAACAGTAAAGAATATCGCTTAGCACATTACAATACCGGTTACTGTTTCTTTAAACAGAAAAAATACAGCGAGGCCGCTACCTGGTTCCGCAAATACGTGGCCATGGCGAATAAACAAGAAGATGAACAATTCATAGGCAACGCCTATAACCGCATAGCCGATTGTTTTTATATCGAAAGAAAATACAGCCAGGCTATTGTAAACTACGACAGGGCTATTGCAAACAACGCCCCCCGCGCCGATTACGCCATGTTCCAAAAAGGTATAGCGCAGGGATTGAATGAAACCAAGCAGGACCGTAAGTTGGAAACATTAGCTGCATTGAGTAATGCGTACCCTCAATCGAACGTTACGCCGGCCGCTATTTTTGAAATTGGCCGCACCTACCTGCGCAGCAATAATTTCGACCAGGCAAGCAGGGTGTTCACCGTAATTATCGAGCAATACCAGAACAGTCCTTACTACCAGACCGCCCTTATTGAACTGGGACTTATCAATATTAATACCGGCAATAACAAAAAAGCCATTGAATATTATAAACAAGCCATTTTAATCAATCCGAACACCAATGAAGCCAAAAACGCTTTGGTAGGATTGAAGAACGCTTATTTGGAAATTAACGATCTGGAATCATACTTTGCTTTCAGCGACAGCCTTTCAATCGGCGGCGACTCGAACGAAGAAAAAGAAGAAGCCCGTTACAATGTGGCTGAAAAAAGCTACCTTGCCGGCGACTGTGACGCTACCATTAAAACCTTCACTTCGTTCCTCCAATTATACCCGCAAAGCCGGTACGCCGTACAGGTCAATTTCTATTTAGGCGATTGCAGTTACCGCGCCAATGATTTCCAAACGGCAAAAACCTGTTTCGAATATATTGTCGCCCAACCTAAAAATATGTTTACCGAACCGGCGCTTCTAGGTTTGGCGCACACCACGCAGGAGTTGGCATTATATGACGAAGCGGCCGTTGCCTACGAAAAACTGTATGCGGAGACACAAAACGAAGAACACTCACTGAAAACTTCGCTGATGAAAGCCAAAGCCGAAGAGAAGGCAGGCAACGACGATAATGCGTTGCGCCTGTTCAGCGAATTGGCCAAAGACCACGTCAAAACCGCCGAAGGAGCTGAGGCTGCCTACTCCGCCATCACCATTCTTCGCAAACAAGGTAAAAACGAAGAAGCCATTACTGCGGTATTCGAATTGTCCGAAAGCAATACACCCCAACAATACTGGGTAGCGCGCGGGTTCATCGCCCTGGGCGACATCTATGTTGAACAACAGAATCTGGAACAGGCAAAGAGCACCTACGAGAGTGTGCTTAACGGCTACCATGTGAAAGATGATGGAATTATCGAATCCGTACAACAACGTTTAGACACATTAAAATAACCATGAGACTACTGTTCCGCCTTACATTAATTCTTGTAAACGTTATGCTCTGCGCCATTGCCGGAGCGCAAACCGACCCTGCCAAACTCGGAACTGACCCCACCGTGGAAGTGGTTACCGATTACCAGGGGAAAATTTTGGACAGCGATAAGCTCGACGCTCCTTATTCCAGCGACAGCTTAACGGCCATAGAACCTACATTTACTTACCAGATAAATCCGCTCAACTGGTCGAGCGACTTCAACATGAAACCTATTCCGCCTGCCGNNAATCCAAACAGGCTATGAAGAATCAAGAATAGGCTACTTCCGCGGCGGACTTGGTTATCCCCTTACTCCCGACCTCAACCTGTACCTGCGCGGTAAATTTCTCGACCACTCATCCGTCAACATCTACATCAATCACCAGTCGTTTTGGGGCAAAACACCTATGTATAAAGACGCGCCGCAGACCGCTAATCCCCTTCCCTCCGAAATTCTCGGCAACGATTCCAAAACAAGGGCGGGTGTAACACTTCAACACTTTTGGAAAAAAGTTGCTATGGACGCAAGAATGGAATACCGCCACAGGTATATTATTTATCACGGACAAGACACATTACTGTTGAAGCAAAATGCCAATACCAATTATATTCCGTCCATGGAAAACGACAAGTATATGCGCGAAAACCTGTCGCAAATAATCCAAAACGTAAAAACTGCGGTCAACTTTTATTCCATCACCGGCAACCGCGGAAATAACAGTTTTAATATCGGCGGGATTTATGAATATGTCAGAGAAACCGCCCATGAAAACAATAATCGTCCCGTTTCACAAAATTTGCTGGGCCTCGACCTGCGATTTAACCGCAAATCATCCACCGGCCACGCTTTTGACATCAGATTGAATACAAGGTACAGCAACAATTACGGCGATAACGAATGGTCGAACCTGGTGGCTAATTTCATTCCTGCCTACCAATATAACTCGGCACGTTCCGTACTTACTGCAGGGGTCAACGTGGAAGGCGTGCACAGCCACAACAAAACCGGCGTGTACATATATCCGCAATTGAATCTCAGTTACAACATTATTGATACATATCTCACGCCCTACTTATCGGCCGGCGGAGGCACCAAACTCAATAACTATGCAAAAATTACCGATGAAAATCCTTATATCTTACCCGGGCTTAACGTAGCCAATACCCGCTATGCCGTGGATTTAAATGCCGGCATCAAAGGAAGTATAAACACCTATTTGGCCTACCAGGTCAATGTAGGATATGCAGTGATCGACAGCATGTATTTTTACACCAACAGTACACAACATATTTTCCGGGATAATGCAGCACCTGTCGGACAGCAGTTGCTGCGCAGCAATTTCGACGTTCGGTATGATAATATCAGCAAACTCTCGTTGGAAGCAGGGATCAGCGCTAAAGTAGAAAATTTCGAAGCCATATTGAAAGGCGGTTATTTTCAATACACCATGAGCAACGAAGAGAAACCCTGGCACCTTCCGAATATCGAAGTCGGATGTAATTTGCGGTACACGATTCTGAATAAACTGATTTTGAACGTTAACGGCACATACCGCGGAGAAACTCCCGTATTGCTTAGCAGCAGCTACCACGTATCATCCACAGTTACACCTGCTTATGTTAACTTAAACGCTATGGTGGAATACCGGTTTAGCGAGCGGGCTTCTGTTTATATACAGGGAACCAACCTGTTAAATGATAATTATCAACAATACTACCTTTACTACAATCCGGGCCTTACTTTCGGCGCCGGATTCAGTGTGGCTTTTTGATAAAAATTTATTGATTTTTCCCGTTTTTTTTTCGTATCTTTGTATGTTTAAACATATAAAAAATATGATCGCGGAAAACGAGAAAAAACAAGCAGCAGACAACTATTCGGCGGATAATATCCAAGTACTCGAAGGCCTTGAGGCCGTACGTAAACGCCCCTCCATGTACATCGGCGATGTGGGTTCACGCGGGCTTCACCATTTGGTGTATGAAGTAGTGGACAACTCTATCGACGAAGCGCTGGCCGGCTATGCCCACAATATTAACGTTCAAATTAACGAAGATAACTCCGTAACCATTACCGACGACGGTCGCGGTATCCCTACCGGCATTATGGCCAAAGAAGGAAAGTCTGCCCTTGAAGTAGTACTCACGGTATTGCACGCCGGTGGTAAATTCAGCAAAGAAAACTACAAAGTGTCCGGTGGTTTGCACGGCGTGGGCGTATCCTGCGTGAACGCCTTGTCCACAAAACTCGTAGCCGAAGTGTACCGCGAAGGTAAGGTTTTCCGCCAGGAATATCACCAGGGCATTCCCCAAACACCGGTAGAAGTGGTAGGCGACTCCGACAAAACGGGTACCGTTATCACATTCAAACCCGACCCCGTAATTTTCACCACCACTACCGAATTTAATTACGAAATTTTGGCCACCCGCCTGCGCGAACTGGCCTTTCTGAATAAAGGCATTAACCTTAAGATCACCGATAAACGTGAAGCCGAAGAAAATGAAAACGGCGAAAAAGTTTATCGCTCGGAACATTTCTATTCGGAGTCAGGCCTGCTTGAATTTGTGACTTACTTAGACGGCACCCGTGAAAAACTGACGGAAAAGCCTATTTATCTTGAAACCGACAAAACCGGCACCCCGGTGGAAGTGGCCATGCAATACAACACAGGGTTCAGCGAGAACGTGCATTCTTATGTGAACAACATCAACACCATTGAAGGGGGTACGCACCTGTCGGGTTTCCGCCGCGGGCTGACCACTACGTTGAAAAACTATGCCGAAAAGAACGGCATGCTGTCCAAACTGAAATTTGAGATCGATCCAGCCGACTTCCGTGAAGGCCTCACGGCTGTTATTTCCGTGAAAGTTGCCGAACCGCAATTCGAAGGACAAACCAAAACGAAATTAGGCAACGGCGAAGTAACAGCCGCCGTATCGCAGGCAGTAAGCGCTGCCCTTGATAATTATTTGGAAGAAAATCCCAAAGACGCCAAACAGATCATTGATAAGGTGATCTTGGCCGCTACCGCCCGCCACGCCGCCCGCAAAGCGCGTGAAATGGTGCAACGCAAAACCGTAATGTCCGGCTCCGGGTTGCCCGGAAAGCTGGCCGACTGCTCCGACCGTGATGCTACGAAATGTGAATTATACCTCGTCGAAGGGGACTCGGCCGGCGGCTCCGCCAAGCAGGGACGCGATCGTATGTTCCAGGCCATCCTGCCCCTCCGCGGTAAAATTCTCAACGTGGAAAAAGCCATGGAACACAAAGTTTTTGAAAGCGAAGAAATCCGCAACATCTTCACCGCCCTCGGCGTGACCATCGGCACCGAAGAGGACAGTAAAGCCGTGAACCTCGAAAAACTCCGCTATCATAAAATTATTATCATGACCGATGCCGACGTGGACGGAAGCCACATTGATACGTTGATTCTAACGTTCTTCTTCCGCCACATGAAAGAGCTGATCGAGAAAGGATATGTGTATATTGCCGCACCTCCTCTTTACCTTTGCAAAAAAGGAAAAACAGAGGAATATTGTTGGAATGACCAGCAACGCTTGGCATTTATCGAAAAATACGGCGGAGGAAACGAAAATGCGGTGAACGTACAACGATACAAAGGGTTAGGAGAGATGAACGCCGAACAGCTTTGGTCTACCACCATGGATCCGGCCAACCGTACATTACGCCAGGTTACTATCGAGAACATGGCTGACGCCGACTATACATTCTCCATGCTCATGGGCGATGAAGTAGCTCCGAGACGGCAGTTTATTGAGGAGAATGCGACTTATGCAACGATTGATGCATAAAACATGAAAGCATAAAGGCACGAAACAATACACTGCATCCCTTTCGTGCCTTGGTGCTTTTTTCTAATGAACTAAATCTTTTGTTTACTTGTTCATTTACTTATCCACTGCAAAAAAGAAATATTATGGGCGAACGCAGAAATACTTCGGAAAAATTCAATGAATTTAGAGGAAACGGTTATGTTTTGTTTTACCGGTTTGACGAAGAGTTTATTCGATTGGAAACTTTTCTTCCTGAAAATCTGAAAAATAACTATTGTCGCGGATTAGGAGCTGTCTTGTATCTAAGTTATACCAAATCGCCAATCGGTCCTTATCAGGAACTGCTTTTTATTCCGGGAAAGTTTTGTTATCGTGGAAAGAAAAACCATTTTATCAGCAAATCGTATGTTTCGACCGATGAAGCTGTCGAATTTGGACGGAAAAATTGGTTTATTCCGAAAGAAAAAGCTGATTTTTCAAGAGTGTCTCTGAAAAATAACATCGAAAATATTTCTACACATATAGGCGGCGAGGAAGTAGCGAGTTTTGAATTGAAAAAAGGTAATTTTAAATTCAAGATAGGAACAAGTAAATACCTCTTTTTCTCCTTGATGCAACTGAAAGGAGAAGAACCTGTCAAGTTAAATTATTCGGGAAGTGTTACTGCTAACTTTGCCAAATTGACATCTATCCGGATCAGACCTGCATTCTTTCCTAATATTGCCAAGTTCTTCCCATTGGCTGCTTTCAGACTGAAGAACTTTACTCTTCGACTTCCGAAATAATATACGAAAGGAACGTAATATAATAATCGTTTCGTGCTTTTGTATCTTTCGCTTTCATTCTCTTACAAAACGATTATGGACTTTCAAAACAAAAAAATAGTCATTACCGGAGCCACTTCGGGGATAGGATTGGAGATTATCAGACAACTGCAACCCTTTCATCCGGAAATCATTGCCGTAGGAAGAGCTATTGAAAAAATACCTGCTTTACCTGGTGTTTATCCTTTTGCCGCAGATATTTCTACTCAAGAAGGAGTGGATAGTGTTTTTGATTTTGCGCTGGAAAAGTTGGGAAATATTGATGTTTTCATTGCTAATGCAGGCTTCGGATACTACGAAAAAATCGAATCTCCCTGCTGGGAACATGCAGAGCAAATTTTTTCGACCAACGTTTTTTCACCCATTTACGGATTGGAAAAAATGGTGGAAATTTGCAAAGACCGGAAATTTACTTATGCAATTACAGCTTCCGGGCTTGGGCGGGTTTACATGCCCGGTTATGTCCTTTATTGCAGTACAAAACACGCGTTGCACGGTTTTGCAAGTTCCAAGCAATACGAATTGCCAGCCAATGCACACTTATGTACAATCTACCCGGTAGCGATGGAGACCGAATTTTTCAACCGTGCGGGAGGGGAAAAAATGCCGCGCCCATTTCCGGTTCAAAAAGTAACCCCGGCAGTTAGAAATATCTTGAAAGACCTGCGAAAAGAAAAACAACGCAGCTATCCTTACCGTCTGCTGCCTTTTATCATTTGGCTATCCTCTGTTTTTCCGTTTCTTTTAAAGATAAATAATGGTATTGAAAAGAAAAAATTCAACAGGTTTATGGCCGGGGAAACGCATTAAGTGATTATAAAAACACTTGTAAAAATGTCGGAATGATTGAACCGGAAATCTGTTTTNNTGCGTTTAACCCCAAAAGCGCAAGTGCATTTATTTATTTTAACGCGAAGTCGCAAAGACGCCAAGAAATTTTCTGATTTTCCGGAGAGGGCTAATGTCTGGCAAACAAACTGCTCTGTTTGAGCAAACTCCTTTTCCGCAACGGTTTCTATTTGCAGATGTTTTGATTGTCCGTAGCTACTATTTGCAATAAAGTGAGGATGCTAAAGATAACGGCTGCTTTTTTTATTTCTTTTCGATTTTAGCGTAAATATTGCCTTTCCAATACATCTTTTTACCGGAATTGTCATCGTTATAAAATTCAAAATCAAATACGGCTTTCAGTATTCCCTTCTCCCAATGTTTCTTATCGATAATCATTTGTCCGCCTTTGTGGTTGTAAATTTTTTCTTCGTAGGAGAGTGTCGTTACGCTGTTTACAATAATGGTCGGCTTGACGGTATTTGGGCTTATTACCAGATTTAACCGGCTGTGTGTGCCCGCGTTATTTTGAGTGAAGCCTATTACCGTGTCTTTGTTTACTCTTTCTACAATTATAAAATCCGTTCCTGCCCATTCATTAGCCCAAGCTTCTGATTTTATCGAATGGAAAAGATGTGTGGTGTCGATTTCCGGCGGACAAATCCCGTCACAAACTAATTGCCCGGACTCATTTCTGTAAACACCCTCCGGATATGACCAATTATCTTTAAATGAAAAGTTGCCGGATAGATTTTCAACCCATTTTACCTGTATCTCATCCGGATTTAATTTCAACACCGTCTCTTTTTTTGCTCCGCAAGAAGTGAAAAGAATGAGTAGTAATATGCTTAGAATAGTATGTTTATGCTCTTTTTTCATATTTGTTACTGTTATCCGTAAAATTAATAAATGTAGGGTAATTATTTTCAAGGAATATCCAGCAACTTGTGCAACTGCACACTCAGCCGCCATTGCGGGTGTAATTTTATATAATCAACAACCTTTTCGGTATTTTTCATTGAGCAGGGTTGAAGATAGCGGCAGGAGGCGTTGAAGTTTTTAAATACTGATAAATCCTGTCCTGTATAAATAACTTTCAACTCATCGGCTTCTTCTAAAAGTAGGTTTTCTTTCGGGCTGCAAGTAATCCAATCTATATTTTTGGGAAGCCGGCAAGTACCGTTTGTCTCTATTTGGATGAAATAACCTGCATTTTTGAAAAATTGCACGAAACCTGCATCAATAAAAAGACCCGGCTCCCCTCCTGTAAAAATGAGGTGCTTGGATGGATATAAAGAAATTTTTTCAAAAATTTCCTCCCTGCTCATTATCTCACCTTCCTGGTGCTGTGTATCGCAAAAGTCACAACTCAAGTTGCATCCTGAGAACCGGACAAAAACAGCGGGTGTTCCAGTAAAAAAGCCTTCGCCTTGTATGGAATAAAAGATTTCATTAATCTTTTTCATAGATAGCGGTATTGTTTTCCGATTCCTGTACCTCTACTTTGTAACAGGTTGGGATTTGCTCACAAATCCATGCGGCAATATTTTCGGCAGTCGGATTAAAGGGGAGCACATCATTCAAATACTTGTGATCCAATTTTCTGTGTATTGAACTTTTAATAGCGGAAAAATCTTCGACCATTCCGTTTTCGTCCAATTCTTTCGACTGGCAATGAATGGTGATGAGCCAATTGTGTCCGTGCAACTGGTTGCACAAGCTGTCGTAAGATGTTTTCAAGCTGTGCGATGCCGAGATTTCTATTCGTTTAACAATTTTATACATATTATTAATTTAACAAATCGAATTTTTTAATTTCCTGTACTAATATGCAAATATAGTTTATTTCGGTATCTTTGTCTAAAAAACAAAGAGTGAATTTTATGAAGAAGTATACAATAATCGTATTAGCGCTTTTTGCTTACGCAATAGGAATGTTCATTTGGGGTTATACTAAAGGTACTATTTCCGGAACCGATGCGCTGATCGGTACCGGTGTAATGAGTGTTATCCTGATTGCACTTTGGTTTATCTATCGACAAAGGGAACGGTATCGGGAAAAATTGGGAAGAGGGCGAAAATAAGATTAAGTTCCGGATAAACAATTTTGAGTAGTGTATTATCGAGGTAATCGCATCAAAATTTATAATTGATAAAGAAAAGATGAAATTTTATACGTTTATCCACAATTACCACTAAAAAATAATAAGAGCAGCTCCAAAAGAAATTTATCCATGAATTACACGAATTTGCACGAAATTAATAGTTGAATTATT
>DBDM01000050.1:0-260 GCA_002293585.1 Bacteroidales bacterium UBA932 | reverse complement strand
GACTTTTCTAAGAAAATTTATTGGCTTTGACATTAAGTTGTGATAATGCGGATAATCTGATATTTTTTCGATATTTCTTTTTTTATTTTGCTGATAATCAAAAAAACAATTTTAATGCACTTGTCCTAAGGCGTGACAGGCAATGAGAGATAAAACAATCAGCTAAAAATCAATATTTTATAATTTGTCACTCAAATAAATGACAACATATTCCGACTGTGTCCCGATTCGGAATTTCCCGCCCCAAATGCCTATTCCCG
>DBDM01000067.1:4920-8647 GCA_002293585.1 Bacteroidales bacterium UBA932 | reverse complement strand
TTTAAAGATTTCAAAACAGCTTCTTAGTCACTTAGTCACTTAGTCTCTACTTCGCATTGATTGCGGTGACCGGGCTCAGGCGTGAGGCCATGTAGGCGGGAATGAAACCCGACACAATGCCGATAATTCCCGAAATGCTTAAGCCGCGTATAATGTTACTTATATTTAAGTCTATGCTGAAATCCATAGCACTGCTGATCGCCGCACTCCCCCCGTACACCAGTATCAACCCGATAACACCACCGGCAACGGCAAGCAAGGTCGCTTCGAACAAAAATTGAGTGAGGATAAAATAATTCTTCGCACCCAGCGCTTTCTGTATACCTATAATGTTAGTGCGTTCCTTAACCGACACGAACATGATGTTGGCGATCCCGAAACCGCCGATCAATATCGCAAAGCCGCCGATCAGTCCGCCGGCCATATTCAACATGGAGAACATGCCCGACAGTTGATTCTGGATCACGCTCATTTCATTCAACGAAAAATTATCTTTCTGCACGGGTTTCAGGCGGCGCAACGAACGCATGATCATTTTCAATTCGCCCTTCAACTCGTCCTGGTCGACACCGGGCTTGGCTTTCACGGCTATACTCGGATCGCCGCGGCGCAGGTCGACGATACTGCGTGCAAAATTCAAGGGTAGCGCTACCATATTATCCAGGTCCATTACATTGACAATGCTGGAACCTTCCTTCTTCAACACCCCTATGACCCGCGCCTTGCGGCCGGCTACACGGATGTCCTTCCCAATGGGGTCTTCGCCGGAGAACAACTCCTGCGCCACCACATTGCCCATGAGCGCCACGGCAGCCCCGCTGTGCGCTTCCATTGCCGTCATATAACGCCCCTCCTCTATGTCGAGCGGGTTCACATCATTCCATTCATGCGTAATGCCGATGACCGTTACTCCGGTCAACGCATTGCTCTTATATTTCACTTCATGGCGGAAGCCCATGAAAAGGGCGGTTGATTCGGCCAATTTGCTCTGCGCCTGCACCCGCTGAAATTCGTCATATTTAATTTCCGGCCGCTGGCGAAATTCCCACCATTTATATTCCACGCCGTCTTCCGGCCCCCACGGCCATCTTTCAATGTACATCACATTAGAGCCTAAGGATTCGACCCCCGCACGCATGTTCGCCTCCAGGGCGTCTACCACGGTATAGACCGAAATGATGGAAAAAATGCCGACCGACACCCCCAACAACGACAGGAAAGTACGGAGTTTATTCGCCTTCACCGAGGAATAGGCAAAGACAAAACTCTCTCCCAACAATTTAAATATCAAATAAATATTTCGAACTATCTTCATTTGCAACAGAAAAAATTTCCGGCGCAAGATAGCGATTAAATATGAAATATAGCTGAAAAATGTTAATTTTCTTTCTTCCGTCTTGCATATTTTCAGAGATTTATTTACCTTTATGGTTTCTTTTTAACGAATCAATCATGAGCACGTCTGTACCCAAACCCATAAAAAGAGCCTTAATATCAGTCTATTACAAGGATCGTTTAGACCTCATCGTTAATCTTTTACAACAACTGAACGTAGAGATCTATTCCACCGGTGGAACATTGGATTATATTCATAATCTGAAAGTTAAAGCCCATTCCGTGGAATCGCTGACCGGCTATCCTTCGATCTTGGGAGGAAGGGTAAAGACCCTGCACCCTAAAGTGTTCGGAGGGATATTGGCCCGTTGCGACCGGCAGGATGACCGGGCGGAACTGGCGCAATATGAAATTCCCGCCTTCGACCTGGTAATTGTCGACCTCTACCCTTTTGAGGCCACCGTAGCCGATGGAAAAAGCGAAGAGGAAACCATTGAAAAGATCGATATCGGCGGTATATCCCTGATCCGCGCCGCGGCTAAAAACTATTCCGATGTGCTGATCGTGGCTTCCCGCCACCAGTACGACGACCTGCTCGAAGTATTGGCAAAAGGCGGTGCTACAACTGTCGACCAGCGCCGGCATTTCGCCGCAGAGGCTTTCCGGGTATCGTCGCACTACGACACGGCCATCTTCAACTATTTCAACCGTGCGGAAGGCATTCCGGCTTTCCGTCAAAGTTTTGATGAAAGCATGTCCTTGCGCTACGGCGAGAACCCCCATCAGGAAGGCCGGTTCTACGGTAATTTCAACGAACTGTTCGAGCAACTGCACGGCAAGGAGATATCCTACAACAACCTGCTGGACATTGATGCCGCCGTCCAATTGATCGATGAATACGAAGGCGATATTGCCATGGCCATCCTCAAACATAACAATGCCTGCGGAATGGCAGTGCGCCCTACCCTGCTCGAAGCGTGGAAAGCCGCACTGGCCGGCGACCCGCTATCGGCATTCGGCGGCGTGATCATCACCAACAGCGTTGTAGACCTGCAAACTGCCGAGGCCATCAATGAAATTTTCTTTGAAGTGATCATCGCTCCGGACTATGCAGCGCCGGCGCTGCATGTGCTTCAACAAAAGAAAAACCGGATCATTCTGCTGCGTAAAGAAAACGGCGTAGCGGCGACAATACAATACAGGTCAATACTGAACGGCGTGTTGGTACAGGATAAGAACCGGCATACCGACCACGAAGGCGGACTGAAAACCGTTACTCAACAACATCCCGCCCCTGCGGAAATCGAGGATCTGGTATTTGCCGGCAAACTGGTAAAGCATACCAAATCGAACGCCATTGTACTGGCCAAAGGACAACAACTAATCGGCAGCGGCACCGGGCAAACATCACGGGTCGACGCCCTGAAACAGGCTATTGCCAAAGCCCGGGAGTTCGGGTTCGACCTCAACGGCGCCGTAATGGCTTCCGATGCGTTCTTCCCCTTCCCCGACTGTGTGGAAATAGCCCACAAAGCCGGCATCACGGCAGTGATCCAACCCGGGGGTTCCATTAAAGACGGCGATTCCATAGACTACTGCGACCAACACGGCATGGCTATGGTCACCACCGGCATAAGACATTTTAAACATTAATTGATTATACTAAATAAAACATGGCATTTTCTTTTCTCACGCAAGAGTTGGCGATGGACTTGGGTACCGCCAACACTGTAATTATCCACAACGACAAAATTGTAGTCGATGAGCCGTCTATCGTGGCTATCGACCAAAATACCGACAAACCTATTGCCATTGGTGAAATAGCCCGGCAGATGCACGGCAAGACGCACGAAAATATCAAGACTATTCGTCCCTTGCGCGACGGGGTGATCGCCGACTTTAACGCGGCAGAGCAGATGATCCGCGGAATGATCAAACAGATCAACCCGAAGAGCCGCTGGTTCACACCCAGCCTCCGGTTAGTGGTGTGCATTCCCTCGGGAAGCACCGAGGTGGAGATACGCGCCGTGCGCGATTCGGCCGAACATGCCGGCGGCCGCGACGTGTATATGATCTACGAACCTATGGCCGCGGCACTCGGTATAGGCATTGACGTAGAAGCGCCCGAAGGAAGCATGATCGTGGACATCGGAGGGGGCACCACCGAAATTGCCGTCATTGCATTGGGAGGCATTGTATGCAATAAAAGCGTACGCACGGCCGGTGACGGCTTCACGTCGGACATTCAACAATACATGCGCCACCAGCATAACATTAAAATAGGCGAGCGCACCGCCGAAGATATTAAGATCATTGTAGGTTCCGCCCTTTCCGAACTCGACGAACCGCCTACTCCGTTCACCGTACGCGGCCCTAACCTTATGACCGCATT
>DBDM01000067.1:272-4911 GCA_002293585.1 Bacteroidales bacterium UBA932 | reverse complement strand
TCGCTGGCCAAAGTGGAAAGCGCTGTGCTGGGCGTGTTGGAACAAACACCGCCTGAACTCTACGCCGACATTGTGCAGCGCGGTATTTACCTTACCGGCGGCGGCGCTTTGTTGCGCGGACTTGATAAACGATTAACCGAAAAAATCAATATTCCTTTCTATGTGGCCGAAGACCCCCTGCACGCAGTGGCGCGCGGTACCGGCATCGCATTAAAGAATATCGGAAAATTCCCCTTCCTTATGAGGTAAAACGATGAATAACCTGCTCCGTTTTTTGGTTGGGATAAGAGTGTTTTTGCTTTTCCTCTTTTTGGAAATTATAGCAATCACCTTAATGGTTACCCACAGCTACTATCAGCAATCGGTGATCATTAATAACCTGCATACCGCACGGGGTGTAATGCAAGCGCACGCCACCAATTTTATCGAGTACCTTTCGCTCCGCGAAGTCAACACCATTCTTTCCGAAGAAAACACCCGCCTGCGCAACGAGTTATCCTATCACCAATCAGATAAGGACACCACCCGCGGCACGGTGTACGATAGTTTAAAAATGCCGCTGTATACCTATATTTCGGCCAACATCATCGACAACTCCGTTAACAAGCAACACAATTTCATTATTCTCGACGCCGGAAAAGACCGCGGCGTGGAACCCGACATGGGTGTGATCACCGAAAACGGCGTGGTGGGCGTGATCACCGCCGTGGACGAACATTTTTCTTTCGTGAAATCCATTTTAAATACCGGCTGGAAATTCAACGTGCGGCTGAAACAATCGGGCGACTTCGGTCCGCTGCAATGGGACGGTTTATATTATAATCAATCCGTGCTGTCGGACATTCCGCAACACAGTAAGATCAACGCCGGCGACACCGTGGTGACCAGCGGCTATTCCGAACTGTTTCCGCAAAATATCCCTATCGGCGTTGTACATTCTTATGAAATCAAGCGCAGCAATTTCTATGAAATCAGGGTTGACCTGTTTGCCGACCTCAAGAAAATACAACACGTGAACATCGTCACGTTCCTCTATCGTGATGAACTAAAATCATTAAAAAAGTTGGAAAATGAGTAGACACTTCTTTCAACAACTGTTTTATTTCATCCTGTTAGTGCTTCTTCAGGACTTTGTGATCGAAAGGCTGCCGCTGGGCACTTATGTCAGTCCCGAAATTTACCTGCTGTTTATTTTGATGCTGCCTTTCAATTCTTCCACCATGAGCACCCTGTTCTGGGCTTTCGCCATGGGGCTTTCCATAGATGTTTTATCGATGGGCGTGTTGGGATTGCATACTTCCGCCCTGCTGGTATTAGCGCTTGTACGCCAACGCCTGCTTAAGTTAGTATCTTCGAAAGAGCAAATGGAAAGTAATGCTTACCCCTCTTCCCGGTTGATCGGATTTCAACCGTATCTCATCTACGTGGTCATATCCGTGCTGCTATACACAACCCTGCTCCTTTGCTTGGACAATTTCAGTTTTAATAATATAGGACATCTATTCCTGCGTATACTGTTCAGTTCGTTAGTAACTACCGTATTTATCGTTGCCATGCAATACGCATTCACCGGTAAACAAAAAACGAGAAACGCATGAACATTCTTTTGGACAAAAGAAATATTATTGTCGGGGTACTGCTGATATTAGCATTCATATTAGTAGGACGGTTGTTTTATATCCAGGTGGTTGACCACTCCTATAAGATCACCGCCAGCAATAATGTATTGCGCTACGAAGTACAATATCCCGCCCGCGGATTGATACTCGACCGTAATAACCGTGAGCTGGTGGGCAACAAAGCGGCTTACGACATCATGGTCGTCCCGCGGGAAATACAGGCGTTCGACACAACGGAGCTTTGTTCCATTTTCAATATTTCTTATACACAGTGTAAGAATACACTCGACGATATGCGCCGGCGGCGGCGCCAGTTGGGCTATCAGGCTACTGTTTTCCTGAAACAGGTGCCCGCCGAAGTGTACGCCTTATTCCAGGAAAAAGCTTACAAGTACCCCGGCTTTTATGTGCAGGCCCGTGCATTGCGCAGCTATCCGCGCAACATTGCAGNNTGCAGGCAACCTGTTGGGCTACGTGGCCGAAGCGGATACGGGTACCATACGCCGGGACGCTTATTATAAAATGGGTGATTACATCGGGAAAAGCGGCATAGAAGAAGCTTATGAGGAAGTATTGCGCGGGAAAAAGGGCGTGATTATTTACGTGCGCGATGTGCATAATCAGATCAAGAAATCTTATGAAGACGGCATTTATGATTCGGTAGCTATTGCCGGGAAAGATATTATCAGCACTATAGACATCGGTTTGCAGGAATACGGCGAAATGCTTATGCGCAATAAAATAGGCGGTGTGGCGGCCATAGAACCTTCCACCGGTGAAATATTGGCGCTGATCTCGGCGCCCGGCCTCGACCCGTCGCTGCTGGCGGGCATTAACCGGAACTACCAGTTGTTGGGCNNTGTCACCCTACCCGCCGGGTTCGGTATTCAAGATCGCCAACGCCCTTATCGGCCTGCAGGAAGAAGTGCTCACCACCGAAACCCGCTACAGTTGCGCTATGGGCTACCACGTAGGACGCGGTGTGGAATGCCACGCCCACCCCTCGCCGCTCGACTTCCGGCAGTCCATCCAGATGTCGTGCAACGCCTACTACTGTTATGTTTTCAGAAATATCATGGACAACCCGAAATATCCTTCTATCGACACAGCGTTCAACCAATGGCGAACATACGTGCAAAGTTTCGGCTTCGGACAAAAATTAGGTCTCGACATACCTAACGAATCCGCCGGCATGCTGCCCACCGTTCGCACCTACGACCGCATTCACGGCGATGGGAAATGGAAATCATTATCCATTATTTCATTAGCCATCGGACAGGGGGAAATAGGCACTACGCCGCTCCATCTGGCTAATTTTGCCGCCCTGATAGCCAACAGGGGCTACTATTATACGCCGCACGTGGTGCGCAACGTGGTGAACGAAGCGCCCGACCCGAAATACAAAGAAAAACACTACACGCTGGTCGACACGTCGCACTTCGGGCCGGTGGTCGACGGGATGTATTTGGCAGTGAACGGCGGAGCGCACTCCACCGCCGGGTGGGTCAGGATTCCGGGGATCGATATGTGCGGAAAAACCGGTACAGCCCAAAACCCGCACGGCGAAAAGCACTCCGTATTCATGTCCTTCGCCCCGCGCGAAAATCCTAAAATAGCGATCGCCGTATATATGGAAAATGCCGGATGGGGCGGATCATGGGCAGCGCCCGTAGCCTCGCTCATGACGGAATATTACCTTACCGGCGAAGTAAAACGGAAAGCGATAGAGAACAGGATTAAAGAAGGAAATTTCATGAGCAAAGCCAGCAGGATGAAGAAAAATAATTAATGAGACAGCATCATAACATACTCGGCAAACTCGACTGGACGACCACAGGCATATACCTGCTCTTAGTGTTCATCGGCTGGGTGAGCGTCTATTCCTCTGTGTATAATGAAGAACATGCCAGTATTTTCGACATCACACAACGCTACGGCATACAATTGATATGGATGTGCGCCGGCTTTGCCCTGGCGTTAACGGTGCTGCTCATAGACCATAAATTTTTCTCCGTATTCGCCTATCTTATTTATGGTGGTGTTATATTATTATTGGTATTGGTATTGGTGGCCGGCGTGGAGGTCAACGGCTCCCGCTCGTGGTTTATGATCGGGCCTATACGACTACAACCGTCGGAACTGGCGAAATTGGGTACATCCTTAGCGTTAGCCAAGCTCATGAGCCGTTATAATTTCAAGTTAACGCGACTATCGAGTTTGGTGCAAATAGGATTTCTTATACTCCTTCCGGTAGCGTTGATCTTAATGCAGCATGACACAGGTTCGGCGCTGGTGTTCGCGTCGTTACTCATTATGCTGTACCGCGAAGGACTTTCGGGCTGGCTGGTGAGCACGGTGGCTTTTTTCGCCGTGATCTTTATCCTTTCCATTATATGGACGCCCTTATCGGTATTCCTGCTTTTGTGGATCGTATGTATAACCGTTTATTCGCTTCTGCGCCGCAATATCTTCGAAGGACTGGCGATAGCCGCCCTTTCCATTGGCTTCTACCTTTTAGTATCGCAGTTCCTGCTGCCCCGCCTCGGCATCACGAACGCCAATAACGGATATATTTTCCTCATGGTCTGTACCGCCACGCTGATCGTAGGCGCTATTGCAGCCCTGCGAAAAAAAATACGGTACTTTTGGACTATCGTATTATTTTTTATCGGCGCCATAGCCATCGCCTCGTCCGTCGACTACACGTATGACCACCTGCTTAAACCGCACCACCGCAACCGCATTGAAGATATGCTGGGCTTGAAAGAAGACTTGCAGGGCGTGGGCTACAACGTACACCAATCGAAAGTGGCCATTGGCTCCGGCGGATTTTCCGGCAAGGGTTTCCTACAGGGCACCCAAACGAAATACAACTTCGTGCCCGAACAAAGCACCGACTTCATTTTCTGCACTATCGGCGAAGAAAGGGGATTTCTCGGCGTACTGGTCGTCATAGCACTCTACATATGGCTGCTGATACGCATTGCCAACATCTCCGAGCGGCAACGCGACACCTTCGC
>DBDM01000067.1:0-249 GCA_002293585.1 Bacteroidales bacterium UBA932 | reverse complement strand
CATGACCATAGGGCTGGCGCCGGTCATCGGCATACCCCTGCCCTTTATCAGCTACGGTGGCTCCTCGCTGTGGACCTTCACCATGATGCTGTTCATCCTGCTGAAATTCGATGCGGTGAAGTGGGATTAAGCCTCCCCCCAACCCCCTCCCAAGGAAGGGACTTTATATCCTTTTTACTAAGTTGGGAGATTTTTCATGCTAAAATTTTGTCGTTTCATATCAATTTTGTACCTTTGTAGATTAGCTGC
>DBDM01000150.1 GCA_002293585.1 Bacteroidales bacterium UBA932 | reverse complement strand
CGAACCACTGGGCTCAAAGGTATAAACCACCGTCCCGGCCACTACCGATTTCAGTTCTACCAGATCATCGGCATGCAGCGCCGCCCGTCCGCTACTGTCTAAAGCCACCGTTACCGGTGTTTTGCATTCAATAACCGGCGACAGCGTGTCGTAAACGGTTACTACGCGCGAACATTCGGCAAACAGGCCGTTTTCGCCCGTTACACGTACAGTAAGAAGTTGCAGGCCCATGGCTACGTTATTTACCGTCACCACCGAGTCGGCCCTTCCGTTCTTTGCAAAAGTATATATATTACTGCACGGTTGCGGTTTTGAGATATCTATAGTTGTAAACGAGGAGGCGTGAAGCGCCAGATTAAGCGTGAAGCTGCCGCCGCGTTCCAAATATACTTTCACCGTATCCAATTCGGAAGGGCATATTAATTTCGGCGCAATAGAATCAACCACCGTCAACGTACGGTTCACCAGCGTATAATTGCCGAAACCATCTTCAACTTTGATAGACAGTGCATTTTCGCCGAGGTTAGCACAGTTGAGGGTGATTTCTTTTCCACCGTTAGATTCAAATGTAGCATCCAACGCAGCGTCGTCGCCGCAGAACTTGGTTTTCGAAACAATCATCGAATCAACGCCCACGGTGACTTCATGGTCTGCATCCAAGTACACCGTCAACGGCAACGTTTCGGGTTGTACTACCGGTTTAATGGTATCTTTCACCGTCACGGGCACCATGCCGGTCGCTACATTACCTGCCCGGTCGCGCACCGTTACCGTTACCGGATAAATCATCCGGGCGTCGGTACAGTCGAACGCTTCACGGCTCAACGTCACATAAGCGGCCGTATCGGCGGCGGTAGGATAAGCGGTACAATTATCGTAAATTGTTTCCAATACTTCCTGTACTGATAAAACAGCCTCGCCGGATTCGTTCAGGTAGACATCAACGGCCGACGCCAAAGTAATTTCCGGCGCCAGATTATCTTTCACATAAACAGTGAAGCCGGCGCTGCCTATATTACCCGACGCATCAATAGCCTTCAATTCCATTCTAATGCCGGCGCTTGCGGTGTCGGCGCAGCCGAACGTTCCGGTATGCGTACCGCCAAACTCAAGGTTCACGTCATCGTGCAGCGTACAGCTTTCGATCATACTATCCAACACGTCGCTGGGGTCTAACGACACGCTGCCGCTACGGTCAAGATATAAGTCAATATCTTTAGCAGTGATCTGCGGAGCAAACACATCTTCCACCGCAATGGTAAAGTTGCAGGTAGCCGAGTGCGCCGAATAAGTATTGTTATACACCGTGTATGTTCCGCTGTAGGAACCTGCTTCGAGTTGCAGGCCGGCCATACTGCCGCTGCCTGAACCGGTCACACCGTCGGTACGTTCATAACTATATTGCAAATCGTAACTATTGTCGGTGCACAGACCTTCCAATTTGGGCGTAAAGCTATCCGGGAGGGTGGCATAACACACCGTTGCATTATCCACACTCAATTCTTTATTACCGGGACAATCGGATATCGAAGGTACACCTACATTATCCGTTACGGTAATGGTGAATGATAAGGTATCGGAAACATTGCCCGCCTCATCTTCGGTAACGTATTGAATAGTCCATATACCGGCCGGCCATTCTTCGCCGTTCACAACCTCTGAAATATGATCGTCTACACGGCGCCATTTGTTCGACATGTATGCAGGATCTGTGGTACAGTTATCCGACACTAACGAAGTGCCGTAATTACTCATATACGTTTCAGGATCGTCCCAAGATAATGCTACATCCGTTTTGCAGGTTGCCTGATCAATCTCATAGCCGCTCAGGTCGGGCATCAATGTGCCAATATCACCCGCCAGTTGCGGGCCGGTCAGGTCTTTTACAATCAACGTGTCGTAAGCGATCGTTTCATTTCCAAATTCATCAACCAATTTCCATTTATAAATATGTTCTCCCCTACCCAACACCATACCTGCATAAGTATTCTGGCCGAGTTCTGTTTCATTGGTCAATATATACGAGGCCTGACAATTACCGTAGGTAACTTCCGGATTAAGCGTATCGCTCAGCGCAGCCACGCAACCCGATCCGGCAGGTATAATTACCTTTCCGCGGTTGTTCAATACCGGCGGAATAGTATCAAGAACGGTCACTTCCGGCATACAGTGTGCACTGTTCCCATACTCGTCGGTCACCTGCACGTTAAGCATATATGTTTGTCCCACCGCGGCGCAATCGAATAATATATCCTCCGAATAGTCAACGTCCCCGTCGATTTTTATTTCCCGTATCAGGTTGCCGGACACAGTACAATTATCTCCCATAGCGGTCAACAGATCTTCCGGACGGATACGCAGCTCGCCATTCTCTTCCAAATATACATTATTCGTAGGCATACAGGTGATCGTCGGCACAATTTTATCCACTACGGTAATAGCCGTGGTATTATCGCAAGTTCTCGACAGCCCCTGTTCGTTCAACACTTTTAATCTGACATAACGGATCCTGTCGATATCATCACAGGTAAAGTTCAGGTCGTCGGGATTTGCCAAAGTGTACGTAAATATATCGGGACAATTCGGCCTGCCCGATGATGAGCCGTTATCAATTTCCTTCGCATCCAAAACAGTCACATCACCCGGTTCTAATTCCAACTCATAGGTGGTAATACTTTCACATATTGGCGGTATATTATCGTTGATAGAAATATTATAGCTGCATGTTGCGGTATTTCCGGAAGCGTCTGTAGCCGTAAACTCCAACACACCGTGGAAGCCTATGCGGAAACTAAAATCAGTAGGGAACTGGTTGATCCCGGTTTCCGGCGAAGCGTCTTCTTCCTCACCGTTGCCGGAGTTAACCAATTTCCATGTCAATGATTTTACGGCGCAATTATCGGTATAACCCACCGGATCAGTAGTGCTGAAAGCAAAGGTACAAGCCGAAGCCGGAGGAGACACCGTACGTCCGCCCGGATACGGATTAGTAAGCGCCGGCGGAGTAACATCCTGTATTATCACTACGAACGAGCTGTCGCGGGTGTTTCCGTTAACATCTTCAACGCGGTAAGTAACCACCGTAGTATCACGGTTGAATGTATGCGAATCGAAGGTGCCGGTACCGGTGATCTCATCGTCCTTGTGCTTGATCGTATACGACATGCCCGACAATCCGCAGGCGTCATCGGCCGTAACGGTTAAACCGCTAACGGTACGCTCACATCCTTCTTCGGGAGCAAGTTCTATGCGGGTCGTATCCTTGGGGAAAGTTGTAAAGTTTGCCCGGGTAATATCTTTTATGGTAATTTCAGTAGCACAGGTTGCCTGACGGCCGGAATTGTCGGTCACTGTCCAGGTCACTGTAGTAGCGCCTACGCCATATGTAGCGCCCGCAAGTGTCGCGGTGGCGTTAACGTCGTTCACCAAAGTATAACTACAGTTTTCCATCACCACCGGATCAAAGGTCGTTCCGGACACCGTATAAATACAAGCATTAGCCGGCGTGTAAACCGTTACATTGTCGGGACAGTCAATAACGGGACTCTGTTGGTCTTCCACCGTAACGGTAAAGCTATAGGTCGACTCGTTGCCTGTATTATCTATCACCGTCCATATAATCGAATGCGCGCCCACAGGCAGCAAGGTGTCTTTCAAGGTCGTGCCGCCGCCATGATAGTCGTGGTACATAGTGTCCACACCGCAATATGATTGGGTTACGACAAGGTCGAACTCTCCGTCTTGAACTTTGTAGGTACATTCATTGGCATCCATAGCCACCGTTTGTGTAGACGGCACGGTGACTCCAGGCTCAAACGGATTATCGATCGCCACATCACGCGAACATTCCGCAGTATTATTGTTGGCGTCGGTTACACGCACATTGAGGGTGAAAGTACCCACTTCGCAAGCGAAGGTAGTATCTGCCTTGTTATTACCGGTGAAAATATAAGTAAGCGGTGTGCAAGCATCCGAAGCGTCCGTGATATCGGCGGCATTGACGGTTACTTTACCTGTTACATCCAACGATACGGTCAACGGCGCCGTCGGACAGGTCAATACCGGCTTCACCGTATCCGTCACCGTAATTGTGCGGACACAGGTAGTATCATTACCGTTGAAGCTTGTAATAACGATCGTTTCATTATGAGTAGCACCGGCATCACTGCAAGTATATACTTTCTCCGCATTGCCGGTATCTTCGAATTTGAAGGTCATATCCCCGCAAACGTCGGGTCTACGCACCACCACCATCGTATCGGCAGCAACGGTAAACGTGCCGTCCGGTAAAAGGAATACTTCCATTCCGGGCTTACAGGTGATCTCCGGTTTGAGGGTATCTTTCACCGTTACCTGAATGTTGCAGGAAGTGCTGTTGCCGGCCTGGTCGGTTACCGTCCACACAATATCGTGCACGCCAACAGGCAAGGTGGTATCCGCCAATGTCGTACCGCCGCCGTGGAAACTATGCCACTCGTTCACACTACTGCAATTATCGCTTGACGACACAGGGTCAAATTCGGCGCCCTGCACCGTATAACCGCAATTGTCGCGCAAGGTATATTTGGTTACCGAAGAGGAAGTCACCCCTTCTCCGTCATCAAACAACGGACAGGTAACAACAGGCTTCGCCGTATCATTCACTACCAGCGTAAAGGCGCTGGTGGCTGTTTGTCCGAGCTTGCTCAACTTGTTCACTGCCGTAAAAGTAATATGGTAAACACCTGCTTCCATATCGGCATTGAGCAAGTTGCCCTTGCCTTTCACTACCACTTCGGGTTCTCCTTCCTTATACCAAGCATAACTAAGAGAATCGGCGCCGGTGCAAAGGTTATCAACGGATTGACCGAATTTCGTCGCATCCGACAGGGTGGCATGGCATACATCATTGTCGTTGATGTCTACCGTTACCGTAGTACCCGACAGGTCGGGTGTAATTACGGGCGGCGTCTCGTCATGTACAATGATCGGCATGTCGAGGGTATCGGATCTATTGCCGGCCTCATCTATGGCCACATACTGCAGGACATAGGTTCCGGACGACAATATAGTACCTCCGTTCACAATGGGAAGTTCATCGGCACGCTTCCATGTTAATAAACCGGCATCCGTACAGTTATCCACAGCCAGCGTAACATCAACGAGATCAATGTATTCATTAGGTTCCGTCCATCGAGCTTCGTTAGCCATTTCACAGTCGGATACGGATGTAAACGATACCGTCGGCATAACATCAACCTTCAAGTCCGGTTTCTGTTTATCAACCACTATAATAGAGTCTTTCTCAATTGTAGTATTATTCTGCCCGTCTACCAGCGTCCATGTAATTTCATGCTTGCCTACGGGAAGTTCCATACCTTTATAAGTACGTTTTCCGTAATTATTGGTCAACACTAATGAGTTGGCATTACATATAGTAGTACGTTTCACCGGATCGAGCGTATCGCTCAACACGGCCGAACATTTATCTTTATCGGCGGGAATAACGGTTTTACCTCTCACCGTCATCCGGGGTTTGATCGTATCGGCCACCGCAAGGTTCACCGTGCAGGTTCCGGTATTATTGTTCAGATCGGTTACGGCTACAACGAGCGCATAAGTATTCCCCGCATCGTCGCAACGGAAAGTTGTGTCGGGAACATAAGTCGCCGTGCTTCCCGATCCCCGCAGGAAATTAAATGTCAATTTGTCGTATTCCGTACAATTATCATAAGTTTGTTGCGGATCGCCGCTATCCAACGAAGCGGCCGTTATGGTGATCCGTCCGGTGCCGTCCTTAGGCAGGTAGATTGTCCTGTCGGCTTTACATACGGCCACGGGGGCTATTTCGTCAACAATAGTAATATTGGTAGGCCCGCACAGCGTGAGATTACCGGCGGCATCTTTTACTGTCAAGTTCACCAAGCGGAATCCTTTGGTCAGATCGTCGCAGTCAAAAATTTCATCTCCTGCTTTATACAATGCAAAGGTATAGGAACCGCTATTATCGGATGATCCTGCATCCAACAATTGCGGGTCAAAGTTCATGGGCAATTGCGCCGGCAATTTCAACGTATAGGTTTCTACAGCTTCACACACAGGGTATATACCGTCGGTAATTTTCACTTTGGTAGTGCACACGGCGGTAAGGCCGGCAGCATCTTCAACGGTATAACGCAGCTCACTCTCCCCTATCGGGAAAGGATAAGCATCCGGGAAAGGATGTATTTCACCAATCAACGTGTGGTTGGCAGAGGTATCAAGCTTTGCTCCGCTATTCGTATACAAACTCCATGTGAACGATCCCACGCCGCAATTGTCGTAATACGTTGTAGCGGGTTTAATGGTTACGGGCAGGGTAGCCTGTGTTGCCGGGAAAGGAGGTGAAGCCAGCAGCAGTACGCTATTATAACCGGTATCACTCAGGCAGGTAATAAATTCCGGAGGAGTAACGTCTTTTACGTCTACCTTAAACCGGTAACTGAACGTATTGCCGCTAAAATCCTCTATGTTGTATTCGACGTCGGAAACACCTTGCCGGAAAGTAATAGTGGGCGTAGCCGCACCTTCGGCATTGGTATACGTATCCGAGGCAAAAACTTGCCCGTCGTAAGTTGCATTATACGTAAAGGTCACCGGACCGGCAGCCGAACAGGCATCGGCATACGCCACAGCCAGTTCATCGGTAAGGGTAGCATCGCAAGTCGTAGTACCTGTATTAACGGTAATTGTTTCTGCAGGCTTTTGGGTGAACACCGGCGAAGTTTTGTCGTCTAAGTTCAATGTAAAGCTGCACGACGATACATTACCGGCCGTATCAGTAACCGTCCATATAACGGGGAAGCTAATGTCTCCGCTAAACACATGGCCGGCCAAAGTAGTAGTTGCACCCATAGCATTAGTGGTGAAACTTAAAGGCGTGCAATCATCAGCAGTAATATCAAACTCATCGCCCTGCACGGTGTATTTGCAGTCGGCGTCCAGATCACGGGTTACGGTACCGCCGCATGTTATTTCGGTAGCCACCGGCGTAATAACCGGCTTAATGGTGTCTTTCACAAATACGGTGAAGGTACAGCTATTGGTTGTTCCGTGGAAATTAGTCACCGTATAAGTTACCACAGTATGCCCTACATTCAGGTCGAGGCCGCCGATACCGTCGGCCAGCGTACAGGAAGTAGTCGACGCGACAGTCGCTCCGCTAAGTTCATAGGACAAGGTTACATTGTCTACACACACGTTACTGATCTCCGGCAACAGTTTACCTTCCGGAACAGTGGCCACACAAGCGGCAGCATTCACGTTGAGCGTGGTATCTTCATGACAAACAATCACAGGTATACGGTCATCTCTTACGGTGATGATAATTTTTGCCGTATCGGAAACATTATGAGATCCGTCTTCGGCTACATATTTTAAGGTATGCGTACCTGCCCCGAGGTCTACCGGATTAGTATGCGGCAAGTCATCGACACGACGGATGGTAAGTCCTTCGCTGCAATTATCATTGGGAGCAGGGTCCGTCCAACTTACCGAAATGGTACATGATCCTACCGCGAGGTTCTGGTCAATCGGTGTAGAATAGTAATTCGTAATCGTCGGGCGGATCGCATCAAGTACAACTATTGTATCCTCACAAGTGGTAACATTATTCAGATCGTCCGTCACCGTCCACACTACCGTATGCGAACCCAGCGCAAAAGTTTGGCCGGTAAGGTCGTCGCTATTGGTGATGTTGTTTTTCAACGTATAGCCTACACCGCAAGCAGTAGTTATACCAACGGGTTTCAACTGCATATTGGCATCGGCGTCAATGGTAAAGGTACATCCCGAAACAAGGTACAAGTTATCTTTTTCCACGCAAGTCATTTGCGGCACGGTAGTGTCGATCACTTCAACCTCGGTTGAACATACCGCCATCTTTCCAAATTTCACGCTGGCCGTATCGGCTACACCTACATAAATCGTATGAGCGCCCAGATCGCTGCAACCGAATACTTTTTCCGTTACGCTCCGGCTGTCGTCTTCAGCATCTTCCATGATGTAGTACCGCAGGGATGAAGCAGAACAGTTGTCGTAAGAATCTTTCCCGGCCAGTTGACTTGCAGTAAGGGTTGCATTAACATTGATACGCACCGTGTCATAGGGTTTACATACGGCAACAGGCGCCAGGGTATCAAGGGTGGTAACCGTTACACCGCAATTGCTGGATTCATTACCCGATTCGTCTTTCACATAAAACATCACCGGCCTCGGGTTTCCAAGGTCTGCGCAACTAAACTGCGCTTTTGACCCGGCATCAAAAATAAATTCCAACTTATCGGGAGCAGTACAGTTATCCGACGAATTTTTATCCAACGATTTGGGATCAAGGGTAAACTGACCGTCCTCATCAAGGTACACGGTATATGTCTTTTCACAACTGGCACTCGGTACTTCATTGTCGTTCACGGTCACATTAAAACTACAGGTGCCGGTTAATCCTGCGGCGTCTTTCACCACGTAGGTCACCGTACTTGTTCCTTTCTCAAAGGTAACATTACTGTTGACTATGGGATTCTGCTTCGCCGATTTTGGTCCGTCAACTGTCGTGGCGCCGGCAATAATATAATATAACGAATCAATAGCACAGGGATTAGTAGACGTGTAAGTACCCTGCAAATTGAAATTATAAGCATCCAATACCGTCGTACATCCGTGCGGCATTGTCACAGTGGTAATATCCGCAGGACACATCACCGCAGGCGGCGTGGTATTCATACCCACCGTCACAGCCTCGCTGGTCGCCTCACAAGCAGGGAACGGCTGACTAACACTCACCCGGTAATTGGTAACAGTGGTAATGCTACCGGGCGCACATACGGAACCCGACGAAGCGCCCGGCACCGGAGTCCAATCCTCTTCACTGTTGCTATAAAACCACGTGTAAGTCGGCGTACCTGTTCCACTACTTAAAGTAGCGGTAAGGGTGCCGGCCGGGGTATCGTAGCAAACGGTGGAAGCCGAAGCGGCCAGGTTAAGCTTGGGCGTTGCATACACCGTTACGGTTTTGATCACATTATCGGTGTAAGTACAACCTTTATCCGATTCCAACGCCAGGGTGTAAGTATGATCACCCAGGGTATTCAGCACTTCCGTTACACTGTTCGAAGTGTCCCAGGTTATGCCGCCGTCGAAACTATACCTCGCCGTATTCGAAGAAGCCGTAGCGCTTATATCTACCGAACCTCCCTCGCAAGCGGACGGGTATGAGGTAGTAAATGAAGTGATCGAAGGCAAGGGGTTCACAATGATCGACCCGTTGGTAACGGCCGGCGGACAAGGCAATGTATGCCCGGAGGTCGTCAACGTATAATTAAATGTTCCCAACTCCTCGGGCGTACCTGACAGGGTAATCACACCGGCAACCAAATTAGCCGTAACGCCGTTGGGCAGGCCGGTTATCATATAATCATCAGCCGAACCGCCCAGGGTATATTGCACATCGGTAATGGCCAAGCCTTCGCAAATCGTTTGGTGGCGCGTACCGGAAAGTGACGACAATGTGATGGTCGACTCGCGGTTCACCGTTATCGTTCCGGTGATGGTAGCTGCGGGACAAGGTTCAGCATGGCCCGTAGTAGTAATGGTATAGGTGTAAGCGCCATATTCTACAGGCTTAGGATTTCCGGAGATCGTAATAACGCTGCCGGACAACCCATGCGTAACGCCTGCAGGCAAAGCGCCTGTCAGCACGTATCCGTCAGCCGATCCACCCAACGTATATTGTACCGGATCTATGTCTGTTTTTTCACAAACCGTTTGGTCTTGCGTGCCTGCAGCGGAAGACAGTTCAATAGACGAAGGCTCGTTCGCCGTAACGGTGACGCTGGTGCTCGACACACAGCCGTTGGCATCTTTCACCGTAAGGTAGATCTTCTGATCAAGCGAACCCATCGTATATGTAGCGGAAGTTGCCGTAGATGCTGGCGTACAGGTTGATCCCGAATTGCTGAAACAATAGGAACCCTGTCCTGTTATAGAAGCCGCCACGGTAAAACTACTGCCGTCGCAAATAGCTGTAGGCGCCGAGAAACCGGAATTAGGTAATTCAGGATATTGTTGAACACTGATGACCACAGAGTCGTACTCACTGTTCACTACCGAATAAACATACAATATTTTATCATCGGCCGTAGCGAAACCTTTGGACATAGCGGCCGAAGGTAAAGCCAGCGTACTCGCGCCTGCAAGCAAAGGCCAACTCGACAAATCGTCTTTAGAAATCCCTAATGAAGGCCACCAAAAACGGTAATTACCGGAAACGTCACGCAATTTTATTTCAAATGCGCCATCAGCCACGCCGTAACAAGCCGTCTTCGTCTGCGTCACTTCCTCAATAAAACCCAAAGCGCAAAGTCTGATAGCTTCCTTTCCGTTACCGCCTTTATAAGGTATCTGGACGGGAGTGCCCGGAATTTGAAGTCCCCCTATCGTTATGTTACCACTGCCGCCAAGGTAAACATTGGACTGAGCAGAAACAACCGTAGACGAAAAAAGCGTAACAAGCGCTACAAATAATGAAATACCAATGTAATTTCTGTGCATATGTATACAATTAACTCAAAGAGGCTGGGCAGGCGTTTTCCAACCTTTTTGAAAACTTTCTACAAAAGTAGCACTTTTAATATCAAAAACCAAATGTTATTCAGATGATTTTAAGATGATTTAACAATTTTTCAACACGTCGCTCCCAAACTAAAACTATGGCCATCAGCCAGCGGGATAATAACATCCACCAAAAGGCGCCGCCGGCGGCGTAAAGCAGCAGAACATCTTCTAAATTACTGTGTGATACGGCAATATGATGATTAAGCAGATCGGCGTCATCGCGACTGATCTTGCCCGTTTCAGTCTCTTCTATCATCACTGCAGCGCCATAAGCCAAGCCCAATACATTGGCCACGATCCATAAGAAAGAGGTGCGGGCCGGTAGCCCGAAAACCTTCAATAAATGGCGGAATAATCTTGATAACCAGCGAATAACACCAAATTCCGACAATAAACGTTGAAAAACAGAAAGGCCAAAAATAAGTGCTACCATCTTTAAAATCAGCCATATAATAGAAGTCAGCCAATTACAGAACAAGTACCAGATCCCGGGATCGACAGGCGCCGTTTTTTTAACCGCAGCCAACACTTGTCCGCCCTCCGGCAACAAGGCATTTAAAGTAAATCCTAAAATAACAGCACTTAATGTCCTGATAATAAATATACGAAGCATCGGCGTCCCGCATTTTTTCTGGACGGCGCTTTCCACGATCATGTTATGGGCGCACAACACCATCACTGCCAAGATAGTAACGGAACGGGCGCTCAGGTCGAGGCCCGACATCACGGCAATGGCGGCGTACACGTTGACAAAATAACCGGAGATGAAAGCTAACGACGCCTCGCCGGGTAAACCCATCAATTCAAAAAACGGCGATAAAACTCCAGACATCCAAGCAATTACACCTGTATAACGAAGAATCTCCACCAGCAGCGACACCACTACCATCAGGCGCACCAGCCACCAGCAGGTGCGGGCGGCAACAGGCAGCACAGGCTTAACGGCAGTAACAGCTCGCGTAAAAAATACATTCATGCCGCATTTTATTAACGAAATAAAAATCGTACATTTTTATTTTATATACAAAACAAAAATAGCAATTTTTTATTTTATGAATAGAATAAAAATACAAATTGGAGATTGTTGCTATTATAATATACTGATTTACAATAGATTTTCATTTCTATTCTGCAGCAAATGCAGTGCATTTCGGAAATAAAATAAAAAACACCATTCTTTTTTGTTGATTTTAAACACATTCCATGTATTTGTGCAAATTAGAAATGTCATTTATGATTTGCGCAAATTGATTGATAGAGGCATATAATTATCTATAAATGAGCTATTAAGCGGATGACTTTTGGAGCGCAATAGAAACCACACAACCGGATAAAACATACATTATCGCGCCTGTGCCTACCGCCTATCCATTTAAAAACGACGTAGAAGTTTGCGGGCTGAGCGATTTTTTGAAAAAGGTTGAACTGTAAAACTCTTTTTTATTTTATTCCGTCAACGAGTCTGTAAATTCCCCAAACCTCAAAATCTTCTCACTATTGGCTTTATTAAAAAGCAGGAGTTCAAAATCCTTTTGCTTCTTTTTCAAATCAACCGCTTTCAATAACTCGACTGTCGCTTGTTTGAACTCCTGTAAATTATGCACTCCACAACGCTTTGAAAGAAAATCGTAATCAGGTTTTGCCTGTGACAGCAGAAACATCAAATCGTAAAAATCACGTCCTTTGGCGCGAGCTAACACGGCGGCGATCTTCATGCTGCATAATACTCCGTCGGAAGGAACGGGAAATGGGAAAAAGAACCCGCAACCTTTGATATTTGTAATAATCGAAGGATAAATAATCCCCTGGTCTTGGCTTTCAACCTTTATTAAAAAGCGTTCTTCCTTATGCCCGCTCAATCCCAAATCAAACAACAATTCAGGGAAATGAATATTCCGTCTGAAGGCTGTTAGTTTCGGATTTTCCCTATCCTTCGATTCTACACGTAATCCTGAACGTTCCAAAAACCGGATTACGCCATTTGTCATTTCAATAAACTCGTCTTTCGACAGGTCTTTACAGTCGAAATCCAGATCTTCGGAAAACCGGTCTATTCCTTTCACTAAACGCAGATTTGTCCCACCGATAAAAGCCATCTTTCGGATATATGGAGTGGAAGAAAGATAATCCAAAATCATCAACTGCAAATACTCTTTCAGTATATGCTTATCGAAACCCGAATTTCCACGGATTTGAGCCGGAAAATAATTTCTTATCTGTTCAATTTGTATCATAAATCGTAAGTCTTAAAAAGTAATTTTACCCGATGATCAAGCGCCTTGCTTTGAAACTTGGCGCAGTACTCCATCAGTAAACCCTTGCTTAAATCATTGTGCAGGAAATCTTCATCCAAGCGTAATTCTTCCATTTCCTGCTCGCTATCGTAGAACGGATAAAGATACAGCAAATCGAGCAATGCCTTTTCGGGTACGGCAAACTGTATGGCACGATTGTCTGCCATTAGTTTCAATTCATATCCGAATAGCAGGTTTTCCTTAACATTCTTATAAGAGTATTCTCCGAAGTCATTGGTGAATGATGCCGTTTTCAGCGACGTCACGCTGATAATCTGCACTACCGCTTCCGGTATCATCCCGTAGAACGACAATGCCGTGTGCAGGCTGATATAGGACGGACGGTAAATCCGGTTGGCAAAATAAAGAGAATAATCCGGCTTGTTCCTATAGTCCGAGAAGGCAAAATATCCCTGCCTTAACCGGATAAGGTACTCTTTCTTGACCCAACGAGTAAGATTATTCCGGTCAAAATCAGGATATAATGCATATACCTGATAGATATTGAAGCATGCCAGATCGAATAACTGTTCCCTAAATTCCCAAAAAGTCATTTCTTTATTTTATTTCTATTATGCTGCAAATATAGTGCATTTCAGAAATAAAACCAAAAAAAATAGGATATATTAAGAGGCTGTTTTGAAATCTTTAAATTTAATGATAATTAACTAAATATCAGCATGTTGGCTGAATATTATTGCCGATGGTGGATTACGAATACCGAACCGAATCTGCAGAAGCTATGCTGCAAATAACATGCTGCCAAATAATGCTTAAGAAAATTATTCGATAAATTCAAAACAGCTTCTAAGAGACGAGAGACTTTTGCTTTGTCTCTTGTCTAGGAGTCTCTTGTCTCTAATCCTTTCAATTGTTCTAAATACCTGTGTATCGTTTCTTCCAAGCCGAGGTAGAGCGCATCGCTGATGAGGGCATGACCGATGGATACTTCGAGCAGCCCGGGCACCAGTTGCGCAAAATAGTTCAGGTTGACTAAACTCAAATCATGTCCCGCATTCAATCCCAGTGAACACTCTTCCGCCACCTGCGCCGCCGACACAAAAGGCGACACGGCCTTCATCCTGTCCTGCGGATATAAGGCCGCATAAGGTTCGGTATATAACTCTACCCGGTCGGCGCCTGTCTTCGCTGCGCCGAGCACCATTTCCGGCCGGGCGTTCACAAAGATCGATACCCGGATGCCTTTAGCTTTGAATGTTGTAACCACATCCCGCAGAAATGACAGGTGCTTCACCGTATCCCAGCCCGCATTGGAGGTCAGCACATTTTCCGCATCGGGCACCAGTGTTACTTGTGCAGGTAATACACTCAATACCAGATCAATAAATTCTTCATTCGGGTTCCCTTCTATATTAAATTCCGTGGTCAGCACCGGTTTCAAGTCCAGCACATCGGCATAACGGATATGTCGCCCGTCGGGACGAGGATGCACCGTAATCCCTTGTGCTCCAAATTTTTCACAGTCCATCGCTACCTGTATCACATTGGGGGTATTTCCACCGCGGGCATTGCGTAGCGTAGCCACTTTGTTGATATTTACGCTTAATCTTGTCATTTCATTACAAAAATACAAAAAAATTCGGCAAAAAGCGCTATCTTAGCAAAAATTTTCGGATTAATTTATGCAAATAGCTATAAACGGACGTTCTGTAGAAACCGGCCAGTGGTCGGAAATAGAGCGTTTGATACAGTTCTTGCAACAACAAAATGCCGTGGTGCGCCTTTCCCGCTCCTTAGCCGACAACCTTTCCGGCGTGGAAAATTGCGGTGAACCGTTCACCAGTTTGCCGGCCGGCACCGACGGTGTGATCAGCCTCGGCGGCGACGGTACTTTTTTGGAAAGTGTGTTGCTGGTGGGTGATTCCGGCATTCCGGTATTAGGCATCAACACCGGCCGGCTAGGTTTTTTAGCCAATACTACGCTCCGCGAACCTGAAAAAATTACGGAAGCGTTAGTGCACCGGCGCTATACAATAGAAGAACGCCTGTTGCTCCGGGTCTCCGGCGATTTTCTGCCTGAAGGCGATATTCCGTACGCACTCAACGAAATAGGTATACAAAAATATTTACCTGCCATGATCACCGTGAAGGCGGAGATCAACGGCGAAGCGCTGCCCGATTACTGGGCTGACGGCTTATTGGTGTCGACGCCCACCGGCTCCACCGCTTATTCCATGAGTGTGGGCGGCCCCATCGTGGCGCCGGGCGTCAATTGTCTGTTGCTCTCCCCCATTGCCTCGCACAACCTCAGCACACGCCCGCTGGTGGTCGACGACCAGTCAGTCATTAAAATACGGGTGATCACCCGCAATAGCCCGGCCATCCTCAGCCTCGATAACCGCACTTACGAAGTCGTATCGGGAACGGAATTTACCATCAGTAAAGCTCCCTTCACCGCAAAAACCCTGAGGCTCTCCGGCAGCAGCTTTTTCTCCACCCTGCATGAAAAATTACTGTGGGGCACCGATAAAAGAAACACGCTTGATTAAACCTTTTACAAAACTTTTCGTCATATTAAAATGTGTGTATTGAAAAAAATAGTAATTCTGCCTCTTCTGCTCTTCGTGTGTACAGTAACAGCACAAGACGCTTCGGACTGTAATTTTGAACGCAATGTCCACGAAGCAGGCTTTTTGGGTGGCGCCAGTTATTATATGGGCGACTTCAATCCCAATCTCACGCCGCTCAAAAGTCCCTCATGGTACGGCGGGTTGATGTACCGTTATAATTTTGCACGCTATTTTGCCTTCCGTGGGCAATTAGGCGCAGGCACCCTGCGCGGCACAGGCAAAGGAATGACGGGTTTATTGCCCGACCCGCTCAACAACAACTGGAAATTTGATCGCCCGTGGCTGTTTGTCGATGTAATGACCGAGTTTAATTTCATACCGTATAATGCGGCTGACATCCGTAAAAAACAACGCTTTACACCAATATTACTATTAGGTGTGGGTGCTTCCTACCTGATGGCAAACACCGTACAGTCCCCTACCCCGCCGGCTTCCGGCAGTCACAACGGCGCCTCGTCTTTGTTCATCAATATTCCCGTAGGCATCGGTGCAAAATGGTGCTTCGCAGAACGCATGACCTTAGGCGTGGAATGGATATGGCGCATTAGTTTTTATAATGAAGTTGACTATTACAAAGGCGTTGACCCGAAACACGCTCCCGGCATCAATAACGACTGGACAGGCACCATAGGCCTTACGTTATCATACCTCTTTAGGCAAAGCGTACCCTGCCCCGCCTCTACCGTTCATAAACCCTCCAAGCACAAATACAAGGGTATACTTAATAACTAGATCATTATGAGCCATACGCCGACTTCCATCCCCGCACACGTAGCCGTCATTATGGACGGCAACGGCCGTTGGGCTAAAAAGCAGGGGATGAAACGTATATTCGGGCACCGCAACGCCCTCGAAGCCGTACGCAACACCATCACCACAGCCGGTGAACTGGGCGTGAAATACCTTACCCTTTATGCTTTTTCCGAGGAAAATTGGAACCGTCCGCAAGAAGAGGTCGACGGCTTGATGGAATTGCTCTNNCGCCATTCGCAAAGAAACACCCGGACTGAACGACAATAATGTTCAACTCCGCGCCATTGGCCGACTGAACAGCCTTCCGGCCACGGTACGGAAAAAATTACAGGAATGTATCGACAGTACCGGAAAAAATACGGGATTAATAGTTACCTTAGCGTTAAGCTACAGCGGCCGGTGGGATATTTTGCAGGCTGCGGAACGTTATGGGGCGGCTACGTCGCAACACGCGCCGGCGCCGCTTAGCGCAACAACCTTTGAGCAATACTTAGCTACGGCGGACATGCCCGACCCCGATCTACTGATCCGCACCGGCGGCGAACAACGCATCAGCAATTTCCTTCTCTGGCAAACAGCTTACACCGAATTTTATTTTTGCGATGTATTATGGCCAGATTTCCGGAAAAACCATTTTTTAGAAGCTATAAATGAGTATAATAAAAGAGAAAGACGCTTCGGCACAGTGAAAAGCTGACAGTGAATAATAAACAACGGCCATTAATTTTAATCTTTAAGCCTTAAATTTAACTTTTTTTTGCTACCTTTGTAAGATTATTTCTTAACATGAAGCTAAACAATCTACGATATATTGCCGGATGGCTCCTTATTATGGGGCTGATGTTTACCACCTTACCTCTTCAAGCACAAGAACCTGCGCCGGCGGATTCCGCCAAAGTCGACCTTAAGTTAGACGTCAATAACCCCAAGCAATATGTTATTGCAGACATCACCGTTTCCGGCATTAAATACCTGAATCCCGAACAGATACTCTCATTTACCGGGTTGGTAAAAGGCGATACCATTACCCTGCCCAGCGAAGATATTTCTTTTGCACTCAAGAAATTATGGGCGCAACGTTTCTTCTCGGATGTGGGCATTTCGGCCACTAAAGTTGTGGGCGACAAAATTTACCTCAATATCAACTTAGTGGAACGTCCCCGCGTATCAACATGGGATTTTAAAGGCGTGAAAAAGGGCGAAAAAAAGGATTTGCAGGAGAAGCTCCGCCTGCGCCGCGGCGGTGAGTTGAGCGATTACATTATCAAAACATCTACGGATATGATCAAGGAGTTCCTTGCCGAAAAAGGCTACCGCAACGCCGAGGTCAACATACTGCAAGAAAATGACACGCTGGTGCCCAATGCCGTGAAGGTAACGTTTGATGTGAAGAAAAATGACAAAGTCAAAATCAAGAAAATTTCTTTTTTCGGCAACGAAAATGTCTCCGGAAGCAAGCTCCGGAGGAAGATGAAAAACAAAGACGCCCGCTTGTTTAACCTTTTCAGCAGCAAGAAATTCAAGGATGAAGAATATCCTCAGGACCTGGAGAACATTATCCTTTATTATAACGAAAAAGGCTATCGCGACGCCGCCATCACTGCGGACTCCATGTTTTATGTCAACCCCAAGCGACTGGGCATTAATATTACTGTCGACGAAGGCCACCGGTACTACTTCCGCAATATTACCTGGTCGGGCAACACCATTATTCCCTCATCGGTGCTCGACCGCATACTGAATATCAGAAAGGGTGATGTGTACGATGTGGTGGCTATGGACAAGATGCTGCACTCCGACCAGCAGTCGATCAGCACCCAGTACATGGACCAGGGCTATCTCTTCTTCAACGTGCAACCCACGGAAGTAAATATTGTGGGCGACTCTGTTGATGTTGAAATGCGTATTTACGAAGGAAAACAGGCCACATTTAACCGTATTATCATTACCGGCAACAATAAAACCAATGAACATGTGATACGCCGCGAGCTGTGGACACGTCCGGGCGACCTGTTTAGTAA
>DBDM01000022.1 GCA_002293585.1 Bacteroidales bacterium UBA932 | reverse complement strand
TTGCTCCACAATCAACGGCGCATTTTTAATACCCATATTCCGGGCAACCGTCAACAAATCCTCCTGTGTGAAATCTTCGCGTTTATTGTTGGCCGACATCTGATGCTTGTTTGTCCAACGGCCGGTCGATGCATAGGAATAACAGAGGTCATAGGCCGGAGCCAACCGCCACTCGCCCCCGGGGCGGAGGATGAAAGAGTGATTTTTTGTGTGGTCGTCGTGATTCCGCGCCATGATGTTAAACACCATCCGGCGGTATAACTGCTCCATATCGGGATATGGCAACCCCATGCGTCGCATCACCTGAAACGCCTGCTCATAGGAGTGACGGTCGTCGCGATCAAAATGGGCGATGGCGCACAGCGTCTGGGTGTGCAATTTCTCTCCGGCATCCGTCCGGTCGAAACGTTTTGTCATAAAGTGTGCATACTCTCCCTCCTCGAACAACCGGCATTCAGTCATCTCAATGCCGCAGTCGAGAGCCATTTTATGATATGCATATTCTATCCTACCGATTCCAAGTGGGTTGTCCGAGACTTTTCCTGCCTCAATTCCGTCGAATTTAAGCAGCCAATAGGTAAATCCGTCCGGTGCTGCGACTTGCCCAGAGCGTACCTCCGACATATCGTCGTTGACGGCGATAATTGCCTTTGGTTTTGCACCACCCGCCGACGTGCCAACCCGGATTATATCAAGTAACGATTCGTCCCCTTCGGCCAGTTCTGCCTGAAACTCTTCACGTCTACCTAAAACCTCTTTGGCCAGATCGGTAAGGTGGGCAATCTCAACAACAGAGGAGTTATCCAACTGTGGACTATTTTGCGCCGGCTCAAATTCCAAAGCGCCCATACCGCGTTTGCCGACATAGCACAACCGATCCACCGGGCTAAACGCCCTGCCGCTTAATCCTTTGCTGGCAAAGTATTCTTCCAATATTTGATCCCCGTAAGCATCGGGCAGAGAGTCTGCAATCAAACCTGACAACCCTTTGAACGTCTTATTGTTTCTGTGCGCCGGGAAATAATACGTCCTGTCGCCCCGATAAACGTCATTCAACGGCATAATTAGTGGGGCAACGTCAGCACCTGCGGAGGCAAATTCCGGAAAAAACTCGAATATGGCGTACTCCCGCTCTTTGTCCCACACTACGGCGGCGACGTCTTTCCCCCAAAGTGATACTTTTAACGTTATGTCTGTCATCGCTTTTTCTTACTTAATAGTAGTTCAACCGGACTTACAACAATCTCCGGTACGAGGCTGTCGAAATTTTCGAGCAATTTCAGCACTCGTAGCACGGCAACAAGGGAGGCCAGCGATGTATTTTTGCCGTTCTCCATCTGGCTGACTGTAAAGACACTTATCCCTGCCCGCCCGGCGACTTCCGCCTGTGAGAGTTTTTTTCTTAGCCGGGTCGACTTGATCCGTTTGCCCAATTCGGACGCAACCTGCATATCTGTTATTCCGTACCAGTCCATATTGTCAACTTTATTTGGTGCAAAGATAATAGATATATCTAATAAATCACCTCATTTATATCTTTTTTAACAGATATATCTAATTCAAAAAACCAAGGGTGTGCCCAAAAAAGACACACCCTCTTCTTACATTTATTTACTTTTCTATGAAAAGCCTAAGATTGGGTTTAGTACGGAATAAACTCCGTATATGGTGTATAGTCAGCTGCCGGCAAGGTAGTAACCGGATTTTGGGTCAATGTGCCGTAAACCGAATACGCATTGATAGAGGTGGTACTGAGCACCTGTATTGCGGCTGAATGGTCAGCCGGGATGTTTTTCAGGTTGTTGTTGCTACCTCCCTGGTCACGCATGAATCCCGGATAGCGGCGTTCCATTGCCCTGCCTATACGGTACACATCATAGCCGCGGTGCGCTTCAAAGGCCAATTCCAACGCACGTTCATTGTCAATTACATTGGCTGCTTTGGCTCGCGTATCCATATCGGTGCTAAGTACCGGGTTCCCCACTACCGCACGGTCGCGCACCACATTGATGTTGATTAAAGCATTAGCATAATCGTCTTTCTTAGCATAGGCTTCGGCTAGGTTCAAATACATTTCGGCCAAACGTGAGATAATGGGTGGGTGCAATTGTGCGAAATTGCCTTCCATTGAACATTTCCAAATATAAAACATCGGAAATCCGGAACTGAGGCCGATATGTTTGTCGATGTCGCCGACGTAGGTAACTGCCGCTGGGGCATTGGCCGGCCTATAGTTAAAGGTGTACCGGTCGCCAACTTTGGTCAGCGGATAATTCGTGCCGCTTTCCGAAACAGAATAAACACCGGGTGCAACAGTATCTATAGGAAATTGCATGTACGTGAAATTGGCAAGCACGCCATCAGTATTGTAAACATCTACAATAACACGGAATACGTCTATCGCAGCGGCTCCCGTAGAATAAACCGGACGTATGAAGCTTCCGCGGGCATCAGCCGCAGTAGTGCCGAATACACGTGTTTCGTCGCCACCCGTTTTGCGCAGGCGGTCCATGTATTTAGCGCTGGCATAAATCTCACCCCAGCCTTTCCCTCCGGCTTTACAATACAGGCTGCCGATATTGGAACCATACTCGCCGGAAGCATCGGCATCGGTACGTTTTACTGCGAAAATAGTTTCCCTGTTGTTTTCCGGTATCGTGGTGTTGTAGTTCATAAAATTAGCCCTGCTCAACATTTCATAGCGATTGCTCCCTATTACCTGATTGGCATAATGGATGGCTGAGTCAGCATAGGTGATGTTGGGGTTTTCATACGTACCGCTCATGTAGAGGTAGACACGCGACAGCATAGCCTGTGCTGCTTGTTTGGTCACAAATATACTGGACTTGTTAATTGTCATCAGGCTCTCGGCCTTGCGCAAGTCGGCAATGGCCTGTGCATAGGTTTGCTTCACCGTAGCCCTGTCAGGTAGCGTGAGATTGTCGGCCAGCACATCTTCGGGTTTCCCGTTGACGATGGGAAGCCCCAAATTGGTTTCCGGACTTTGGTAGTAAGGGCGGCCAAAAATACGGCAGAGGAAAAAATAACTCAACCCTCTCAGGTAATAAGCCTCGCCCAATTGATGTTTCACCTCGGCAGTAGCCGTACTTTCATCCACTATTTTCATCAACTCGCTTGTCTGTGCAATGATTTTGTAGCTGGCATTCCACACCGTGTTAGCCCTGCCCGCATTGTTAGGGTTGTGCAAATAATCAATATACTGCATGAAAGCATCGGTAGAACTTTTGTCTTTCAGCAAATTATCGCCGGGATATTCACCAAAACGGTGATTGTTGTCGATCATACTTTTCAACTGGCCGTAACAGCCCTGCAACATGAGGTCTAAAGCTGCAGGATCCTGCGCAATTTGTTCATCCGTGTAGCCGGAGTAAGGCATGCGCTCCAAATCGCAGGAAGTAAGCAGGAGGCAAGCCGTTATAATGATATAAGATAATTGTTTCATTGTTGTTTTGATTTAAAATGTAACATTTACGCCGAACATAATCTTTCTAACACCCGGATATACACCGGGGCCTACGTTACCGACTACAGCACGTGTATCTGCGTCGATCGGAACCTCAGGGTCAACACCGGAATAGCCGGTAAAAGTCAAGAGGTTTTCGCCCGACACATACAGGCGGATGCCTGAAACATACGGAATACGTACCGGCAGGTTGCAGCCCAGGGTCAGGGCTTTCAGTTTCAGGTAGGAACCATCTTCCAGGTAGCGTGATGAAACACCATTCGAATCGTTGTTGCCGCCAAATCGGGCTTGCGGGTGGGTAGCCACGTCGCCCGGTTTTTCCCAGCGACTCCATCCATCCATCAGGTTCATTTGGTTACGGTCGGTGTAGGCGCCGTCGGAGTCATATTCCCGGCGTGAATAGTTGAAAATTTTTCCGCCTACCGAGTAAGAAAATACCGCATTCAGGTCAAGGAATCTCCAAGTCAGGGTGGTGTTAAAACCGCCGAAGAATTTCGGGGTATAAGCACCTATCGTTGTGTTCTGCGCCTCAGCAAGGACAGAGGTCAATTCGCGCTGACCATCTTTGTTGGTATACCATTGCGGGGTTCCGTCTGTGGGGTTAACACCTGCCCACTCGGGAACATACCAGGTATCCATATCATAGCCCGGCTTCAATATCTTGGTAGCAATACCGGCCAGGTTCAATTCACCTGCTGCATTCATTTCCTTTATGTCGCCATACAATTTAACCACCTTGTTTTTATTGGAGCCAAGGTTGGCTTCAATGTTCCAGCGCCAATCATCGGTACGGATTACATCGCCGCCTATGGTCAGTTCAATCCCCTTATTGTCTACTTCGCCTACGTTGCGCCATACATCACTTACACCCCAAACACTCGGAAGAAGTACCCGATACAAGAGGCCTGAAGTTTTTTTGTTGTAGAGGTCGAGAGAAACATTCAACCGGCTGTCGAAGAGCGACACATCCAAGCCGCCATTAAGGGTATAAGTTGTTTCCCAGGTCATATCAGGATTACCTGCGCTACCGGATATCAGCGCGCCGGTTACTCCGTTATAGGAATAGGCTTTGTCCAAAGAATACACGGTGTAGCTCGGATATGTGCTGTTAGGGCGGTTACCTGTAGAACCGTAGCTCAGACGGAGCTTGGCGCTGTTCACAATAGCTTTGACAGGTTCAAAGAAAGCTTCTTCATGTATATTCCATGCTCCGCTGAGGGAGAAGAAAGTACCGTATTGTTTATTTTTTCCGAAGTTGGAAGCGCCGTCGCGGCGTAGCGAGCCTTGGAACATATAGCGGTTTTCGTAGGCATAGTTCACATTGCCGAAGAAGGACTGCACCGCCCAGTCGCTCTTACTTCCGGCAACAGTTTTGGGTGTGGCAGCCAGAGAAAGAATTTCTGCGCCCGGAGGAATACTGGCTCCCGTAGCATCCATGTAATCATAATTGTATTCATTCCATTCATAAGCCACTAAACCATTAATATGGTGCACTTCATTGAAAGTCTTGTTAAAACGGAACAATTGGTTAAAGTACAAGCGGTCGTAAACAGTATGATATTTCCGGAGGGAGCCTTTATCTGATTCTCCTCCTATGGAGCGTGGATCTGCATAGTAGGTGTAATCATAGGTGCCCATCCTGTAGTTGTTCACCGATTCGAAACTCAACCAGTCGGTAATTTTGATATTGAAATCGAAATTCCCCATAAACTCATAAGCGCGGGTCGCAGTGTAATTCCATTGCAGGTCGTAGAGATAGTTCGTAGCAGCAACGTTGCCAATCCAAATAGGGTCGGCATCAGCTCCTGTTTTGAATATGCTGCCGTCGGGTTTATACGGGCTATCCCAGGGTAAATTATAATAAATGGAGGTTACGCTGTGTTGCTGGCTGTAAGTATCACGGCGTGAGAGGCTGGCCGAAGGCTTGATGGTCAACCAGTCGTACATTTGATACTCTACGTTTACACGACCGGAATATTTCGAATAATCATAGCCTTTAATGGCGCCGGTTTCATCATAATAGCCCAATGAGGCATAGACTTTCACCTTTTCGGTACCACCCCTGATAGACACATTATAGTCCTGGGTCATGCCGGTTTGCGACACCTGGTCCCACCAGTTGAAATTTCTTTTTTTCAAACCCTCATTCCAAGCGTCGGTAATAAAGAGCCCTCCGGTCTTATTCGGGAATGAATTATACAAATCATAAAGTTCTGATCCGTCCATCATGTCCATATTTCCGGGATTCAGAAAACTAGCTCCTGCTTTAGCCGTTACCGACACCACAGGTTGGCCTGCAATACCTTTTTTGGTGGTTACCACAATGACCCCGTTCGATCCTTGCGAACCGTAGATAGCGGTTGACGCAGCGTCTTTCAAAACGGTCATACTTTCTATGTCGGCAGGGTTTAAATAACCGGCGGCATCACCTATAATCACCCCGTCAACTACCCAAAGGGGTGCGGTGCTACCGTTCACCGTAGTTTTACCACGGATAATAATGGCGCCTTCGCTGCCGGGCTGGCCCGAACCGGAACCCACAAACACGCCGGGGGCCTTGCCGTTCAACATGTCTTCCACGCGCGGCGAGGTAACAGTGTTCAACTTTTTGGCGTTCAATGCAGCCACTGCACCCGTCAAATCGGTTTTTTTCACGGAGCCGTAGCCCACCATTACCACTTCGTCCAACAGCACGCCGCTTTCTTCCAGCTGCACGTTCATAGTAGTGCCCGTGACACTTACTTGTTGGGGGGTATAGCCCATAAACGACACTTCAAGTGTGGCGTTTGCCGGTACGCTAATGGTAGTTTTACCATTCACGTCGGCAGTGGTGGAATTGCGCGTACCCACTTCCAGTACGGTGGCGCCCGGAAGGGGATCGCCGTTGGTGTCGGTGACGCTTACCTGCACAGTCATTTTTTCCTGTGCCCATGCTGCACTACTACATAGTAGGAAGGCAGCCATTGTAAGAAACAAAATTCTTTTCATAGGATAAGTTTAGTTAATAATATAAGGAATTATGGCTTTCCGGATTTTGTTCGGATATGGGCATGGCAAAGCCCGGCGGTGTATCATAAAAAGACACATCGCCGACACTAAAACATCGGAAAATAGAAAATAAGGCGGCAGTTACCCTATAATAATGGGAATCAGCTAAAACATGGGGAGGGGGGAGGTAAATAGCTGACAAACAAGCAGTTATACGACTAACAGTCGCACAACAACAACCTTTTACAAGATGTCGCAA
>DBDM01000084.1:5093-6162 GCA_002293585.1 Bacteroidales bacterium UBA932 | reverse complement strand
TTGGATGATTTGAAAGCCTTGTAATTGTGAAATATATTCCAAATATCACTTTGCACGGCGTTCATTCGTCGGGACGGGCAGTGGGACTGAACACCACCGGCGGACGTATTTATGTTGACGGCGGCATGCCCGGCGAGGTGGTCGATTTGGAGACCGACCGCCTGCAACGCGGGTTCCGCTACGGAAAAGTAGTCAATATCGTACAACCTTCGCCACAACGGATAGTGCCTTTCTGTAAGCATTGCGGCACTTGCGGCGGTTGCAATTGGCAGTATTACAACTATGAAGCGCAGTTGTATTGGAAGCGGGAAATTTTGATGAATGCCTTGCAGAAGTATGAAATTCATACACCCGAAGTGCCGCCGGTTATTCCCAGCCCTTTGCAACAAGCTTACCGCAATAAAAGTGAATATACCTTTGCAGCGCCTGATACCCTGGGTTTTCATGAAATGGAACGGCGGGACAGGGTCTGTAATATCGAAGAATGTTTTTTGCAGCCCGCTGAGGTGCAGCAAGCGGCCATGACGGTGAAGCAGGCAGCGCTTGAGCAGGGACTTCCGTTTTACGATTATCCTTCCTGTGCGGGTTTGTTGAAAAGTCTGCAATTGCGCACTACAATTGCCGGACAGCTACTTCTCCTGTTGATATGCAGTGAAGAAGACGAACGGATACTTCCGTTTATACGCCATTTACAAACATTGCTGCCTCATGTTACGTCCTGGTTCTATGGTGTCGACAGGGGAGAGCCTGTGTATGTTTCCGGCGAACACTATCTTACGGAACGTTCCGGCGATTTGACCTTTCGTTACGGTGCGGCTGCATTCTTTCAACCCAATCCCTTGCAGGCAGAAAATCTTTGCGCACAGGTGCGTGCTTATGCCGGGTTGAAAGGACATGAATTGGTCTACGATTTATACACCGGTGTGGGCTCGCTGGCTTGTCACGTAGCGCGTGACGCCCGCAAAGTGCTGGGACTGGAAAATAACGCACAGGCCATTACCGACGCGCGGAACAATGCTGCGCTGAACGGACTGGCCAACACCCAATTCCTCATAGCCGATATCCTGCA
>DBDM01000084.1:4721-4914 GCA_002293585.1 Bacteroidales bacterium UBA932 | reverse complement strand
ATGTTCCCCCACACGCACCACGTGGAAACAGTGGTGGCGCTGGAGAGGAAGTGATGCATACTACCAAGTAACAACTTTGTCTACAATGTCTTGTTGTTCACTGGCGGTTCTTCGTAAATAAATTCGGGTAGTTTCGATGCTTTCGTGGCCCATTAAATCGGCTAAAAGCGCAATATCATTGAATTTATCTAAA
>DBDM01000084.1:4437-4672 GCA_002293585.1 Bacteroidales bacterium UBA932 | reverse complement strand
TTGTTGCGAAATGCCTCTTGCTGTGATCCGTTGGCCAAAGCGATTGCGAAAAATATATCCCGAAGAAAGGCTTTTTTCTTTTAACCATTTCCCGGTTTCTTCCCGTAAATTTTTTGGAATGTAAACCCGGCGGACTTTCCCACCTTTGGTGTACATATCCAAATAGCCGATTTCTACATGTTCCGCTTTGATTTGCAAGAACTCACTAATACGAGCGCCCGTAGCCGCAAGAAAC
>DBDM01000084.1:0-4387 GCA_002293585.1 Bacteroidales bacterium UBA932 | reverse complement strand
TCGAGAAAGTTTTTTTGTTGAACTCTTATAAATTTAAGCTTCATGCGCTGTTTACCAATAAATTCGAGGTATTTATTTAATGCTTGTAACCGCAAATTAACTGTTTCAGGTTTGAAATGTTCAATTAGCCAGCCCTTATAAGCTAATAGATTTTCATTGTCAATCTTCTCATATTGAGTGATGAAATGATTGATGGTCCATACATAAGAAGTCACTGTGTTTTTTGATAGATTATTCTTCTCTAAAAATTTTTGAAANNCCTCACCATATTTTTCAATATTTAAATTTACAACGGCAAAATTATTTAAAAAAACTTACACTTGTTCCTAAAGTTTGCTAAATACTTTTAGGAATAAAAAAAAACGCAGCAAATATTTTTTGTTTACTGCGTTTAACATTTTCGATCTGCTTTATTTATTGCAGCGCTACTTTGCAATAGTTGATACCCATAGCATCATAGTGTTGTGCAATATCGCGCAAGCGTTGTTGGAAGTTATTATAGTTTTTCTTAGCTGCGGACGTCCAACCGGTTTCGGCCACAGCAGCGGCGCGGGGATAAGCCATGTATAACAGATGATCAAAGGTGGAAATATATTCCGTCCACAAGTTGCATTGAATGCCAAGTATATACCTGGCTTCTTCCGGCGTCAACTCTTTGGGTATGGGGTCGTAGGCATACACTTTTTCCAAAGGATTGTAACCGCCGATGGCCATGGGCTGTGTTTTCGGATCAGCTTGGTAATAGTCGAAGTACATGGCCGATACAGGTGTCATAATAGCATAGTGGGAAGCTTTGGCTGCAGCAATTCCGCCTTCGATCCCACGCCATGACATAACGGTGGCGTTCGGTGCCAGTCCGCCTTCAAGAATTTCGTCCCAGCCGATAATTTGTTTACCTTTGGTATTCAGGAATTTTTCAATGCGGGTAATGAAGTACGATTGCAGTTCATGTTNNTTCAAGCCTTCGCTTTTTATCCGTTCCTGGCAGGCGTGACAACGTTCCCATCGTATTTTCGGCGCTTCGTCGCCGCCGATGTGAATATATGTTGACGGAAATAACTCAGCTACTTCGGTCAAAATATCTTCAAGGAAAGTAAAAGTTTCTTCACGGGCGCAAAAAATATCATTGAGTACACCCCATTCGCCTTCTACCACAAAGGGCCCGCCTGAACAGGAATATTGCGGATAAGCAGCCAATGCAGCTTTGGCGTGTCCGGGCATTTCGATCTCGGGAATTACGGTAACAAACCGTTTATCGGCGTAAGCAAGAACTTCGCGTACATCGTCTTGNNCACATACATCGTCTTGTGTATAAAAACCGCTGTGAGGAATAGTCACCCACTCCCGCCTTAAGCTTTTGCCGTCGGGGTTGGTGCCCTTTTGTTCATGGGTGCGGGTGGCGCCAACGGTAGTCAGCTTCGGATATTTTTTTATTTCTATGCGCCAGCCCTGATCATCGGTCAGGTGCCAGTGGAAAGTATTCATTTTGTGATAAGCCAACAGGTCGATATAGCGCATTACCTCTTGCTTGTTGAAAAAGTGCCGTACCACATCAAGGTGCATGCCACGGTAAGCGTGTCCCGGCGCATCGTTAATTTGAACACAGGGAATAGTCCATTTTACGCCTGTTACTTTTTCCTTGCTTTCAATTTGCGGAGGCAGCAGCTGGCGGAGCGTTTGGGTGNNCCTGTTACCTTTTCACTGTTTTCAATTTGAGGAGGAAGCATTTGGCGGAGCGTTTGGGTGGCGTAGAAAATACCGCGCGGTGTGCGGGCTTCAATACGTATCTTATTATTTCTTACGGAAAGGTTATAAGCTTCATCACTATCGAGTTTCGGGTTGATCACACAATACAACGTGTTGTTTCCTTCCTTTCCGGCGCTTACCGGCAGTGAAAAACCTGCTGCCGTGGTAAATAGTTCATTGAGCACGGACACAGCCTGACGCATTTGCGCATCGTCTTTGCTGAGTACGATCTTAGTAGCCGGCGTAATTTCAAATGTGCCTGATTGCACCTTGCATGACAGAGGTTGCGGAATAATGGAAACATCGTTTTTTAATTGGGCGAACAATCCTGCATAACAACAACACAGGATGGAGAATAAGATAATTTTTTTCATCATTAAGTTAAAGTTTTAAAATTCTAGTTTTTGCTTTAATTGTTCGGCGTATAAATCCACCCGGCGCATTTCCTGAGGTATGTTAATGCGTTGCGGGCAAAGTGGCCTGCATATATTGCAACCTATGCAGTGGTCGGCTTGCCGGAGCTTGGGTACACTGCGGTCATAACCGATCAAAAAGGCCCGGCGCGCCTTCCGGTAATTGTCATCATTGGCGCTTTTCAGTATTTCACCGGCGCTCACAGTGCGGTTGTAATGTGCAAACACAGCGGGAATATTAATTCCATACGGACAAGGCATGCAGTATTGACATTCGGTACATTGTACATAGTCGGAATTAACTAAGATCTCGGTTACTTTTTCCAACACTTCATTTTCCTGTGCGGTCACAGGTTCGAGTGGGGCATAGGTGCGGATATTTTCCTGCAGGTGTTCCATATACACCATGCCGCTCAGTACCGTCAATATATGTTCGGGAGTGCCTGCATAGCGGAAAGCCCATTTCGCCGGCGTGTCTCCGGGGTGCATTTCTTTCATCAGCGTTAACGCCTGCGTGTTAACCCTCGCAAGGCGGCCGCCGAGCAACGGTTCCATAATTACGGCCGGAACGTTGTGCTTAACCAGTTCGGCATACAGATATTCCGCATTAACATTTCGCGGTACGGCGGCATGCTGCCAATCCTGGTAATTGAGTTGGATCTGGCAAAAATCCCATTGAATACCTAAAGTAAACATGTGATCAAACACTTCCACGTTGCCGTGAAAAGACCAGCCGAGATTGCGGATGCGTCCGGCTTTCTTTTCTTTCAGCAGGAAGTCGAGCAATCCGTTGTCGACAAAGCGTTCATTAAAATCTTTAATGCTGCTGCCTACGCTGTGAAGCAGGTAATAGTCGATATAATCCACCTGCAAGTCGCGGAACGATTTATTATACATGTCGATACCCGCCTGAAATGATCGTCCGCCGGCCCGGTGGTTCGACAGTTTAGTGGCGATAAAGAATTTATCGCGTGGATGACGTTTCAGCGCAATACCCGTAGCGGTTTCCGACCATCCGCGTATATACACCGGCGCCGTGTCGAAATAATTCACGCCATGTTCAATAGCGTAATCTACCAGTTGATTAACGGTTTCCTGGTCTACCTCTTCTTCGCCGTCGGCGTTGGTGCGCAAAGGCCAGCGCATGCAACCGTAGCCCAGCAGCGACACTTTATCGCCGCTGTGCGGATTAATGCGGTAGGTCATTTTATCTTTGGGCACCTCGCCGATAGCGCCACCTTCGGCTGACACCGTGTTGTCAGACTTACATCCGTACACGGCGGCCGTAGTAGCTACCGTTCCAACACCCGCTATTCTCAAGAAATCTCGGCGATTAATATCTTTTTTATTTTTTTGTTCCATTTTCAATTTTCAATTTATATGGCGTGATGTTGTACATTTCCTTCTACATAAATAGCGCTGAACGGCCGTGCAGGGCACAGATTTTCGCAAGCGCCGCAACCGATGCAAAGCGCCGGGTTCACTACCGGAATTTTAAGTGATTTGCTATTGCCGGGTTCGCGGTCAACCAGCGTGATGGCTCCGGTGGGACAATGGCGTTGACAGCTATCGCAGGGTACGTTATCCCTGTTGACCACGCAATTATCTTTAATCCACACCGCCTGCCCGATAGCTATGGCAGATTTATCGGCCGTAGTAACCGGCCGGATGGCTTTAGCGGGACAAACCAGTGAACATTCAACGCATTCCGGACGACAGTAACCACGCTCATACGACATTTCCGGTTGCATGAATGTAGCTAATTTATTAGATGGGCGCAACACTTGGTTAGGGCAGGCCGACACACAAAGCTGACAAGCCGTACAATGTTGTTTTAAGTGAGCAATGCCCTTTGCGCCTGGCGGCACAAGGGGTGTTTTCCTGTTCGGTATTTTTTTATCTTCAATAGTGGCTAACCCACCGTCCACTTGCAATTGTTGTGCTTTCACAGCGCTGCCGACAGTGACGAGTGCCATAACGGAAAGCATCTTACGGCGCGATACGCCTTTAGAATCATCGGTAGCTTCCGTAACCGGCGGCGTTTTTTCTGCCTTACGTAACGTGTACGTCATGGCGCCAAATTTGCAACTCTCCACACAATTGAAACAAGTTACACAACGGCTATGGTCAACCTGCTTATTGTCGACATCTATACAGGAGGCTTTGCACTTGCGTTCACAAAGTTTACACCCGGTGCATTTTTCTTTGTTGAAAGCAACTTTAAATAT
>DBDM01000037.1:958-9633 GCA_002293585.1 Bacteroidales bacterium UBA932 | reverse complement strand
GAGGTCACCGCGGGACAAATGAAAATTAAATTGACGCAACACAAACACTCGACCCCTTCGGGTGTTTCGGGCGTCCCAACACCATAGAGCAATGGCAGTAAGTAAATCGACATTGAAAATGGCTATAAAAGCCGCATTTAACGCTGAAAAGACACAAACAGATGATCAGGATGGTTCTATTGACCGTATTGCAGAATCTATTGCCAATGCAGTGGCCGATGCTGTTGTGCAGGGTGTGAATACGGCCACAGTCGTACCGGTATTGGTAGCGCCATTGGGTGGCGGGCCTGTAACAGGAAAAATAACTATAACTGCAAGTGCTGTATGAATGGGATAAAAGATACGCGGAATTGGCAGGTAAGCATAATCACTCCCGGAGTAGCCGTGGAGGGGATTGAGGATATTGCGCAATGTGTTTATACAATCCTTACTACAGTTAAAGGCAGTGACCCGTTACGTGCTGATTTCGGCAGTGATCCACATAAATATATTGACAAGCCGATGAATGAAGTACAGCCGATATTGACGTATGAGGTGAGTGAAGCATTGGGGAAATGGGAGAAGCGTATAGTCGTAAAAAAAGTCCGACTTACTTCAAATGCAATCGGTGCATGTGCGCTGTTGATTGATGCCAGCGTTGTGGCGTCCGTTGCACAAATAGCAATAACAATAAACGTATAGAAAATGACTGAAAGTAATAAAATACCTGTGTTTGTAGAGCGTTCCCCCGCCGTTATCATGGCGGAAAGTAAGGCTATGCTGGAACAATTATTGGGGCGTGAGTTGCAGCCGGCACAAGTGGAGCAACTGATTTTACAATTTGTAGTATATCGTGAAGTCTTGTTGTTGGAGCGCTTTAATGCAGGTTTGTCGCAAATGTTGTATCAATTCAGCAAAGCCCCGGTGTTGGATTATTTGGCGGGACTGGTAGCTGTAGAGCGTTTGCCGGCGGCACCGGCAGGCTGTACTGTTCGTTTTAGGCTGGTTGAAGGCCACGGTTATGTGGTAATACCGGTAGGCACCCGTGTGGCCACCGGTGATGGCAAGGCAATATTTTCCACGTTGGACGATGTGGCTATACTGCCGGATAATAATGTAGTGGAAATTGACGTGCAAGCGGAGGCAGCGGGGCAAAGCGGTAACGGCTACGCTCCCGGAGCAGTCAATAAAATACTTGACCCGCTGGCGTTTGTGTCGGCGGTTGCCAATATTAATATAACCGGCGGCGGATCGGATACGGAAACCGATGAGCAGTTACGTGCCCGCATGAAACTGGCGCCGTCGCAATTTTCAACGGCCGGCAGCAAAGCCAGCTACGAATATCATGCGAAGAGTGCTAATTCGTCCATTACCGATATATCAGTTACTTCACCGGTTCCTGGAACAGTGCTTATTGTGCCATTGACGGCTTCGGCAGGCTCAGCGAACGGGTCGGGGGAGGTGGCCGGGCAGGTAATAGATGATGTGTATAATGCGTGTAGTCCTGAAAATGTACGGCCATTGACGGATCATGTAGTTGTGGCTGCACCTTTGCATAGGGATTATGATATACGGGTAGATATTGTATTGTACGAAAATGCGGATCCTGTGAAAGTGAAAAATGAAGTGACTGCTGCGCTTACTGATTATGCAAAAGCAAAGCGGGAGCGACTGGGGTTGGATATTATCCGCTCGCATGTGGCGCAAGCCTGCCGGCTTGAGGCGGTGTATGATGTGGTAGTGGTGGCGCCGGCAGACAATATAGTAGTGGAAGATGTGGAGTTTGCTCACTGCACCGGTTTGGATGTAAACATAATAGATTTTAGTCGTGGATAACAAGCATGTCATAGCAAGCAGTGTCGCTGATAACGAATTGGCGCGAGCCTTTTCGGAGTTGGTGGCCGAGCGGTGGGATAATTGGGATTTATCCCCTTTCCTGGCTTACTTAGTTGATACGTGTGTCCCATCGGCCTTGCCTTACCTTGCTGAACAGTTTGACGTGGATGGATTGCGCGGACTTGAAATGGCTACTACTGAGCAACGGCAACGGGATTTGATTAAACGTTCGATGGCGCTACATAAATTTATTGGGACACCGTGGGCTATCCGCGAAGCGTGCAAGTCAATAGGCTTTCCTGTGATTGTGTTGGAAGAAGGCGCCACGGCATTAAAGCCACGCCGCGGGGCTTACAGTGTTGCCTATTCACGTGCCTATTCCAGTATGAAAGATGCGAAGCCCGGCCCCGACGATTGGGCTTGTTTCCGTGTGCTGGTTGAGGCCAACATGGCACGACACATAACGGCGGATGAGACGCGTAAACTTAGGGTGTTTGTGGAATTTTACAAAAATGAGCGTTCACACTTGGTGGAGCTGGGCTTTTTCCAGTCGCTGGCGGACACTGTTTTTCGACTGCCGGTTGAGGAAAGGGATACATTAAAACTGAAAATAGAGTACAGTAAAGCATATAGCGGGGCATACAACCGGGCATATAACAGTAAGCAGTTGCGCCTGTCAAACCTGCAAATTTGGTTGACACTGAATGACAGTGCAGGTGTGAATGTGCAGATAGAAAGTAATACGGATTGGAAAATAATTTAAAAATATAGCATTATGGCAAAACCTACATGGGCAGCTACCAGCCCTTCGAGTGGTAGCGGAAACGGGACGGTGAATGTGAACGGTAGTGTACATACCGGCCGTACACAGAGAAGTGGTACTATCACTTACAAGGCAACAGGTGTTGCCGACGTGTTGCAAGCGGTGACGCAGGAAGCGAAGCCGGAATTTGTTAGCATTGAGAACATCAGTGCGGGAAAGGACGGCGGAGCGATTACTGTTACCGGTAAATCGAACTCGGCAAAATTAACTTTCGCGCTTGGAACGGGTGCTATTGTAACATCGTTACCGGGCAGTTATTCAGCCGGTGGCGCGAGTACCACTAACGGTGCAGATATTGCCGGCGACCCTGGTGCGACCGCGGAGTATAATTTTTCTGTCACACTCACGGCTGCAACGAACACCACCATTGCTTCACGCACGCAGACGTTAACCGTAACGGCAGCCGGTGGGCAGTCGGCACAGTCAACCATATCCCAAGCCGCCNNCTATTACTATTGATGCTGCCGGGACGGCAGTGGCAGTGACGGTGACAAGTAATACCAATTGGACAGTAGAATAGTATGGCAACAAAGCAGATATATTGGGGTGACGGTACGAGTGACGTGATTACGGTAACATTCACCGGCGACGTGGGCAGCAGTCAGATGACTGTTGCCTCAAGCCCTAATAGGTTTGTTATTGGCCGAACAAAGGTGATTAGTTTGAAAAGTGCCGGCGGGGTGTCACTGGGAACGCTTATTATTTCTCAAGGACCACGTTCACGGTCTTATACGATGGCTTTTAATCAATCTTATAAATAACAAAAATATGACAAAAAATGAATTGAAAGCGTTATCTAATAATACGTTTTATGATAACAACAGCGGTGAGATTACACCGCAAAAACACAGGGCGTTTAATGATGCCATGATAGATACTATGGTAGCACCTACAGATATACCGGAAGGCGTTGTGGAGGAGTCTGGTTCATGGACACCAAGTCCAAGTGGTAATTATGTTATATCATCAGCTTCAGGCGTTTGGTCGAGAATTGGAAAAATGGTTTTTATATCCGGCACATTTTATTATGGCGGTTCTGTGTCCAGCATCACTATTGCTGGTCTTCCAAGACCGACAAGTGGGACTTCGGAACTTAATGCAATCGGTCAGCAGGATTATAATTTGCGTGCAATGGCAGTTTCAAGCAGTATCAATTTTACACCACATGTTGGCGCTACTGGCCCCATTATTGGAGGGACTGTCCGGTTTAATGGATTTTATAGGATGCAATAATTAAACAATTATAAATATGAAAACAACTACAAAAACAACTACAAAAACAACAATTAACAGATTAGCACTTAATTTCGTTGAAATTGACAGTGCGCAATATGTCGAAATTAATGGTGAAGAAGTAAAGCTCGACACTCCGAAACATTCAGTGTCGTATGTAAATTCGATTCAAAGCCGCGAGCAGTTGCAAAAGGAGCAATCGGAAAATATTGTTGCCGCTGTGCTGGCTATTTGGGGTGATGACCCTACGGTTAAAGACCCGCAGATACCAGAGACGAGTGAATAATGATGACAATATGAAATGCATAGACACTATAAAACAACTATCCGGCACTCTGCACCTTGTAGCTAAAGACAAACAAGGTGCAGAAGTATGGCGGGTAGCTGAAAAAAATCTTATTGTAGCGGGTGGATATACTGCCATTGCTGAGGCATTGGCCGGCCTTCCGAATCGGCATATCGCCAAAATAGCCGTTGGTACTAATGGTGCCGCCCCTGCCGAAGCGGACACGGAGATAACCAGTGCTGTTGTGCTTGATATAGAAAGTGTGGAATATCCTGCGCCGGGTACTGTGCGTTTTAATTTTACTATCGGCTATGATGATGCGGTGGATATGTCTATCCGTGAGTTTGGGTTGATTTGTGCGGATGGACGGTTGTTCTCACGCAAAACCCGTGAAGTAATTGAAAAAACAAGCTATGTGTCTATAACCGGCATGTGGGAAATTACGATGTAGAGGAAGGTAATTATGGACGTCTCAACTATACTTACGAACATAGGTATAATAGTAGGCATGTTCGGCGGCATAGAGGGCTTGAAATGGTTCCGCACCCGCCGTGCCAATGCGCGGCAGGCGAATGCCGCCGCCGAAGATGCCGAAAGAACCAACCAGCGAAAACAGATTGACTGGTTGGAGCAGCGTTTGGCTGTTCGTGATGTTAAGGTTGATAGTCTGTATAGCGAAGTGCGCAAGTTGGAAAACGAAAAACTACAGCTTATAGAGCAGTTGAACACCAAAGAACTTGAAAACACGTTACTAAAAATTCAGAAATGCGAGAAACGCGGTTGCGCAGACCGTCGCCCGCCGAATGAAGAGTATTAAAAATAAATAACCATGAAGTATTTTACTATTAAAGAACTGACGGCGACATCATCGGGTCTTCCTAATACACCCAATGCTGAGCAAATTAAGAACCTCGAAAATCTTGTCAACAAGATTCTTGACCCCGCACGCGTGGCACTTGGTTTTCCTATCATGATAGGAAGCGGTTTCAGAAGCCCAGCGGTCAACGTAGCGGCCGGCGGAGTACTCACTTCTCAACATACCAAAGGTGAAGCTGCGGATTGCAAGTGTAAAGACAACAAACGCCTGTTTGACTATATCCGCAAGACTGATTTTGACCAACTTATTTGGGAATTTGGTGATGATATGCAACCGCAGTGGGTACACGTTTCGTTGAAGCGAACCGGCGTAAACAGACGCGAAGTTTTGCGCGCCGAAAAAGTGAATGGGAAAACGGTTTACAGACGGATATGAGAAAGATTATTATATTCACCGCTTTACTCATATGTTTCGCGGCTTGCAAAACGCCAAAGAAAATAGTAGACACCGTCTCGACAGAAATTCAGGATAACAGCCGACTGGATATTGAGCAGTCGCATGTAGTACAGGAGCAGTCTGCTGGCACCGTTACGGTGGTTGTAGCGGAAGATGAAACCACAGTCGAAGAGACAACCACGGTAAACTACGACACCTCCCAGCCCACCGACCCAGCCCACCGACCCAGCCACCGGTCGGCCACCTGTGCAATCGGAAACTATTACTCGAAAGACTACAGGTAAAGGGAAGCAAACGCAGAAAGAAACCGTGAATAACTCAACATCTATCGTGCAGGATAGTTTGCGTGATAGATCGAAATTGGACAGGGAGGAAGTAGTTGAAGTTACGCACTCAGAAACGCCCAAATATCCTGTACTAAAATACCTGTTTTACATTCTACTTATATTGGCTATTAGTGCCGGCGCTTGGTGGCTTAACCGCAAGTTTTCGTGGGTGAAATTGTTCTAATTAGTACTTTAAAAATTAAAATCAGCATTCCTCACGGCCTCGTTTACCACCAGTCCCAACGACCGCAAATAAATCATCGTAATACTTATGTCGGTGTGCCGGTAAACACCGAAATAACCAATGAGGAATATTGGGAACAAGTATCCGAACTTTACGATACCAAAGGTAAAGTAGCCTATTTCATTGATACTGAACTCCCGCAAAACGCAGCGTTAAACTGCTTACAGGCGGTAGAAAACTACCTTTACTCCTTTGTCCTTTGGCGGTGGTACACCATAGCCGGACAGATAGATGAGGCCCAGGTGTGGAACGCATCATTCACAGCTTCGGCGGACGACATTAAAAGTTCACTCCTTGTGCGGACAACACCAATTCGCCGGCCAATGCACCCTTGGTAGATTTTTTGTTATTTTGTTAAATACAAAATAATTGATAATCAGCACAGGCACATGAGCGGCCTAAAATAGCTAATTTTTAACATTAAACATCTGAATGTTAAAAGTTTAACCGCAGGTCAGCGGGGTGTTTTCATATCATTTTACTGTCTGTATTGGATTTAATATTCTGTAAATAAACATTTAATAACAGTAAATTTGTGGGATATTGAAAAAATGTGTATCTTTGCAACATGGAAAACAAAAATTTACTCAAAAAGGAATTTCGGTGGTATATTGCCCACCAAGATGAATTGGTAAAAAAGTATAACGGAAAGCACCTTGTTATAAAGGATGAGAAAGTTGTTGGTGCTTACGATGCTCCTTTAGACGCTCTAACAGAAGCGCGCAAAAACTATGAACAAGGCACATTTCTTATCCAGTTGTGTACTCCCGGAGAAGAAGCCTATACAGCTACATTCCACTCACGTGTAGTTATTGCATAAATTATGTCAGTTAGCACTCCTAAATCATTTACGGTAGAATATCCCGGAATCTCTAATGAGCTTCGCACTCCTTGCGGTGTAAGTGAAGCTTACGATCCTGCAAATGGAATACAAAACCATCCGCAGTTGGTTCAATTTACAGGACTATGGGATACTGGCGCAATGCGTACTTGTATATCAAAAAGACTTGTAGAACGCCTTAATTTAAAGCCAATAGGAATGGCAAATATGGGACATGCCAACGGAACATCAGAGGTACCGACCCATATGGTTAATATTGGATTGCCTAATAATGTAGGATTTCATTCCCTTGTTGTATTGGAGTGTGATTTAGGCGGCGCCGATGTATTGATAGGAATGGATATTATATCAAAAGGTGATTTTGCGGTAACTAATACCGGTGGAAAAACACTGTTTAGTTTTAGAATACCCTCAACTCAGAAAATTGATTTTTTATCTATTGACGCGCATACACCTGTCGTAACTGAGAAGAAACCTCATCGCAATGACCCTTGCCCATGCGGAAGTGGAAAAAAGTATAAAAACTGCTGTGGAAAATAGCCACATCTCAAATTCATAATCACTTCCCCGCTCAACAGCGGAGATTTGAAATAGCCGTTACGGAAACCGTTACGGAAAAACACAAATGAAGAGTACTTTCTTGGAATATTTCAAGGTGGCTATAGCTCTAAAAACCAAGTAAGACTGCAATCTTAATATGTTTAAATCTATCCCAGCGGGATCACGGTTCGAAGCGACTTTAGGGTCGCTTTTTTTGTTGAATCGCTTCCTGGTTGTATAAAACACGTAGCCACCATAGCGATAGGACAAGCAACAGCAAAACATAAAGTTGCTCGGAAGTCCAGTACACCCAAAGTGGGATACCGGGCGAGCGCGACAGGGTGAACAGATAGGTCAGGTAAATGGAAATGTTAACCATTTGGATGATAAATGCTGTTCGTGTCGCGCCTGTGCCGATCACCGTATTGCACCATGTGTAGGCCGGGCCGGATATCAGGAACGTAGAGAGCATCACACAGAAAGGCGCGAAAGCCGTCGAGATTACCGCTGCGTCGTTAGTGAACAGCCGCAAAAGGCTGCCTGAAAAGACAAATGCGAGCGCGATCAGCGGCAAGCCCAACGCATAATTCAGTGCTATAACCCGCTTCGAGGTCGGCATAACTTCATTGGAAAGTCCCGCGCCGATGAGATTGCCGGTCAGTGAGATCATGGTCGTGGCAAACGAACTGACGATTACAAAAAAGACCATCGAAATACTCCGTACCACGTTTGCAGCAGCAAGCCGGATTTCCCCCAAATGCTCGATGGCGACGAAAAACAGGAACCAGGGTGCCAGACAAAAGAACTGCCGCACCATCGTCCAGATCGACACACCCAACAAATGGACAGACAGCCGGAGATCAAACGTGGGATGCATCTTTTCTATGCGCCACCACATATAAACGACCATAAAAATCAGTCCGACCAACTCCGCAAGCGACGATCCGAGAGCTGCCCCGGCGATTCCCATTTGCGTAAATCCACCGCGACCGAAAATCAATAAATAGTTGAAGACCACGTTGCACACCACCATTACAATGGCGTTGGTTGTGAGGATTTTTGTGCGGGTCATCCCGACGAAGAATGCCCGGATCGCCAGCAATGGGAACGCGAAAAGGTAGCTGTAATCTCTCCACCTGATATATTCGACGGTTGCCTGCCACACCTCGTCCGATGATACCACCAACCGCAGTAACGCAGGCGAGAACAACCGCGAAAGTACGAAAATAACAACGGCAAAAGCGGACAGGAAGTACAGTCCCTGATAAAATACCTTGCCGACCTCTTCTTGTCG
>DBDM01000037.1:0-912 GCA_002293585.1 Bacteroidales bacterium UBA932 | reverse complement strand
CGATGGCCGATGCGCCGAGTTCGATGTGTCCGACGCGACCGAGGAAGATGGAATCCGTAAGGTTTATGAGTTGCTCCATTAGCAGGCTCACCATCACCGGAAGGTTGATGAGCCAGATCTGTTTGTATGTATATTTCATTGTTTTTGAAGTGGCTCGCCTGCACGGCAGTATCCACGAGGGAAACTCCGTGCAAACGATTAATAATAAATGGATTGATAAACTCTGTTTTCAGAAACGGGCACAGTAACTCAATGCCGGAGAGAACCTCCCCGACAGGCCCGGAGCCTGATAGCTATATACAGAGTTGCCACTTCATAAGATACTGAATAGATTGAGTTACAAATGCAAAGATAGTGCAAGGTGAGCACAATATCAAGTTCGACTTGAATATTGCCGAACCGCAGCCTATCTAAACTGAGCAAAGCGAAGGTAAATATAAAACTTTCTTTATCAACTCCGCAATCCCTGTGGCACATTCTGCAACCCTGTCGTAGTTTACCACGGAGAGGTTGTCCGCCGGGGTGTGGGTGAGTTGTTGGGTCTCCATGTTGTCGATGAACCACTGCGACGAGACGGCAATTGCCGGGTGGCCCTGTTGTAAAAAGAGGCTGTGGTCGCCCTGATACCACGGTGCGCCTTCGATGAGTTCGGGGTTGTCCCGGATGACCTCCATCAGGGCGTCGGCGATGTTTTCCGGCAACCCGAACGGTGAGAAGCACGACAAGCCCTCTTTGTAGCCTGCGCCGTCAATGTTTATGTTGAGTGCGATGTCGCCGAACTGACGACAAGCCGAAGGCAGAGCCGCTTGCGAGCTTTGCTGAGGCGCGAAGGAAGAAGACGAAGTCAACCGTCCCGCGTTCTGCTCGATGTACTTTACCTGTCCCGGCGCGCCGTAATAGTCCTCGCCGTTG
>DBDM01000095.1:2209-2500 GCA_002293585.1 Bacteroidales bacterium UBA932 | reverse complement strand
ACAGGAGAACGTGAAGCGCGGGCTGGAAGTGGCGGCAGCCGGCGGGCACAATATCATCATGGTGGGGCCGCCCGGCTCCGGTAAGACCATGCTGGCGCAACGGCTGCCTACCATCATCCCCCCACCGACGCTGCAGGAGGCACTGGAGACCACAAAGATCCATTCGGTGGCAGGGAAGATCGACAAGAACGGCGGTCTGATTGCCCGGCGGCCGTTCCGTGCGCCGCACCACACGATTTCTAACATAGGACTGGTAGGCGGCGGCACCCATCCGCAGCCCGGCGAGATATC
>DBDM01000095.1:1106-2190 GCA_002293585.1 Bacteroidales bacterium UBA932 | reverse complement strand
GTGCTGCGCCAGCCGCTCGAAGACCGTCACATCACCGTGTCGCGCGCCCGCTACTCCATCGACTACCCCGCCAACTGCATGCTGGTAGCTTCGCTGAACCCCTGTCCCTGCGGCAACCACGGCCACCCCGACAAGCCCTGCTTCTGCAATCCCAACACCATAGCGCGCTACCTCAGCCGCGTGTCGGGTCCGCTGCTCGACCGCATCGACATACACATAGAAGTGGTGCCGGTGCCTTTTGCGCAGCTATCCGACATTCGTCCGTCGGAACGCAGCGCCGCCATCCGTGCAAGGGTCACCGCCGCCCGCAAGGTGCAGGAGCAACGGTTCGCCGACGAGGCCACCATCCATTGTAACGCCATGATGCCGGCACGGCTGCTCAAAAAGCACTGCCGTCTCAGCGCGGAATGTTCGGCGCTGCTGAAAACCGCCGTGGAGCGCATCGGCCTCTCGGCACGGGCCTACGACCGTATATTAAAGGTGGCGCGCACCATTGCCGACCTGGAAGGAATAGCCGACATACAGCCCGAACACGTGTCGGAGGCCATACAGTACCGCAGCTTAGACAGGGAAGGATGGGCGGGGTAAAATTATTGAGAAATGAAATGGTATTATCGAAAAAAATTATAACTTTGTACAAAATACCCATAAATGAGCACTACCCATAAAATAATCAACGGAGACAGTCGTCAAATGCACCTGCTGAAAGATAAATCGGTACACTTGATCATTACTTCTCCACCCTATTGGCAACTTAAGGACTATGGAACAGAAAATCAAATCGGGTTCCACGATAGTTACGAAAATTACATCAACAACCTGAACCTTGTTTGGTCGGAGTGTAACCGTGTATTGCACGACGGGTGTCGTTTATGTATTAATATTGGCGACCAATTTGCCCGTTCCACCTATTACGGCCGATATAAAGTCATTCCTATTCATTCCGAAATTATAAAGTTCTGCGAGACCATTGGTCTTGATTTTATGGGACAAATTATTTGGCAGAAAACCACTACCATGAATACTTCAGGCGGCGGCGCTGTAATGGGCAGTTTCCCCTACCCGCGAAATGGTATTGTAAAAT
>DBDM01000095.1:750-964 GCA_002293585.1 Bacteroidales bacterium UBA932 | reverse complement strand
CGATTGATAAAAATGTTTTCTTTCCCGAATGAAACGGTTTTAGACCCTTTTATGGGCAGCGGAACAACTGCCGTAGCTGCAAAAAAACTAAACAGAAATTCCATAGGGTATGAAATCAACCCTGAATTTATTCCGATTATAAAAGAAAAAATTGGCGGGAATGCTTTTACGGAAATCATTAAACAGCCTGAAATTACTGTTGATTTTGAAAAAA
>DBDM01000095.1:0-721 GCA_002293585.1 Bacteroidales bacterium UBA932 | reverse complement strand
AAAAAATTGCGCTACGGCTCAAAAATCGACTCCCAAAGCAGCAGTGAACGTGAGGAATATTTTTCTGTAAAAGAAATTATCAGCCCCGAATTAATTAAATTAAATAATGATTTAATAATAAGGCTTATAGGCATAAAACAAAATCCTGCCATAAACGGCAAAGCAACCGAGTTTCTGCGGGAAAAACTGAAAGGGAAGCGGGTATTTCTGCGCCATGATGAAGTAAAATACGACAATGACAACCACTTAATGGCCTATTTATATTTGGAAAATAAAACATTTATCAATGCCCATTTACTGAAAGCAAGAATGGCGGAAGTGGATAGAACTTTTGAATTTAAATATAAAAATAAATTTGATAACGTAAGTATATGAATGAAGAACAACAACAAATTTGGCAATATCTACAAAATAATGCTATTGGAAGAAATAATAGAAACACAACATCCGAAATTAGAGACGACTGTTTTATAGAAAGTGGAGGTCCTACTAATGAACATGTCCGTGATTTAGTCAGAGATATGATCTTTGATCATGGTTGCTGTATTGGAAGTTTGATGTGGGACGGTGGTTATTGGATTATTAATGACGAAGACGAGTTGGACGAAGTTGTTGATAGTTTACGAAGTAGAGCAAACAGTATTAATGAACGGGCTGATATGTTAATACAAAATTGGGGGAATAGGCATTAAACACAAGATTCAAAGGTTAAATTCGCTTT
>DBDM01000141.1:35047-35214 GCA_002293585.1 Bacteroidales bacterium UBA932 | reverse complement strand
AACCGGAAAACTTACGCCTGTGCCTGCGGCATTACAGAAACATAAGAGCGGTTATTCTTTTTCTTCTGGAAAGTGACCACACCGTTGATGAGGGCGAAGAGGGTATGGTCTTTGCCGATACCTACGTTGTCACCCGGATAATGTACGGTGCCGCGTTGACGAACCAA
>DBDM01000141.1:32290-34962 GCA_002293585.1 Bacteroidales bacterium UBA932 | reverse complement strand
TAAAGATTTAAAAATTTGAAGATTCAAACTTAAGCAATGCTGTCGATTTTAATTTGGGTCAGACTTTGACGGTGTCCGTTTTTCTTTTGATAGCCTTTGCGGCGTTTTTTCTTGAACACGATCACTTTGTCGCCTTTCAAATGTTTCAAGATGGTGGCATTTACAGCGGCCCCGCTGATTACCGGATTGCCTAAGCTGATCTGACCGTCGTCGTCTTTCAGAAACACTTTGTCAAAACTTACTTTCGCTCCTTCTTCCCCTTCCAGGTGATGAACATACACCGTTTTACCGGCTTCTACTTTAAACTGCTGTCCTGCAATGTCAACAATTGCGTACATGATAATAATTTTTTAAGTTCCGGCAGTAAGCGGCTGGCATTTATAACCAACTCTTTATCTTTAGCTTAGCTGTCATAAATTGTTGTTTTCCCGTAAAAAACGGGCTACAAAGATAGGGAAATTTATCGATGCTGCAAATTTTTTCCACATTATATTATAATATAATGTATCTTTGTCTGAAAATAGCGGATATTTTATGAAGAACAAAACATTATTATTCTTGTTTTTAGCCGGCATGGCGTTTTTATCTTCCTGTGTTTCAATGAATAAATATAAAGCGCTGGAGAAAGATTACCAGGGGGTGTATAGCCAGCGGGCGCTGTTGAACGACGAAGTGAACGCTTTGAGCCGTGAAAATGTGGCATTAAAAGAACGAGTGCGCACACTTGAAAATCAAATGGTTGATATGCAGCAACTTACCGCGGAGCGCGATGAACTGGAAAGAGAGATAAAAGGTCTTCGTGACAGGATCTTGAAAATTAATGCCGACAGGGATAAGGAAACTTCCGGCATGTCGAAACAAATGCAGGCCGACCAGGAAGCTTTGTTGCTTAAGGAGGATGAATTGCATGAGAATATGCGGCAACTCCAAAAGATGCGCGATGAGATGGAAGAACGCAACAGCCGTTTGATGGAACTGGAAGCCATTTTGGCGCGCAAAGACTCTGCAGTGAACGCACTGAAAGCCAAAGTGAGCGATGCCTTATTGGGCTTCGAAGGTAAGGGCCTTACCGTGGTGCAGAAAAACGGCAAGGTGTATGTGTCGATGGAAGATAAGCTGTTGTTCAGGTCGGGTAGCTACGATATTGACCCGAAAGGCGCCGAAGCCATCAGAGAGCTGGCGCGTGTGCTGGCGAAAAATGCCGATATTAATGTGATGATCGAAGGCCACACCGATGATTTGCCTTACCGCAGTTCTTCGGCCGATATGAAAGATAATTGGGATTTGAGCGTGAAGCGTGCAACTACTGTTGTACGTACGTTATTGCAAAATAAGGATATTGACCCGAAACGGGTAATCGCATCCGGACATTCGGAATACGTTCCGTTAGACCCGGAGAAAACCGCTGCCGCACGGCAGAAAAACCGCCGTACGGAAATTATCCTCACCCCAAAACTCGATGAGTTGTTGAGTGTATTAGAGTCGAATTAAATAAATTTTCAATTAGTTCGTGGATTCACCTTTCATATTCACCCAGCCGGTTGTAGGCGATAGTTTTGTCGGTCGCAAAGATGAGTTGGCGTGGTTGTCGTCCAACTTATCGAACGGTCAGCATACGGTGTTGATCGCCCCTCCGGTGAGCGGCAAACAGTCGTTGGTGACCAATGCGTTGATACAGGCGCAAAAACAGCAGGTGTTCCGTTATTGCACATTGCCTTTATTTAACGTGCGCGATGAGTTTTCATTTTATGCTTCGTTGGCCGAAAGTTTACTGAGGGCGGTGTGCGATACCAGCGATGAGTGGGAAACCGCCGTGCAATCGTTGTTGCCGGAAACCCGGCCGCAGGTGAGCATTAGGGAAACCCGGCAAAATGAGATCACACTGTTGTTCGAAGAGTCCCGAGTGATGGAACATAGCGCCGAGTTGCTCCATTTTCCGGAACGATTGGCTGAATGGAAAAATGTGCGGTTGATCGTGGGGATCTACGATTTTCAAAATATTGAACATTTTGACGAGACGGCGGCTTTCCAGAAAAGGCTTGCCGCAACGTGGAAACAACATGCGCAAGTAGGCTACCTGCTTTGCGGGAACCGGAAAAATGCGATGAGAGTTTTATTTGGTGAAAAGAAACCGTTTCATAAATTTGGGGATGTTATTTCCTTTGGTAGTCTGGATGAAAAGTTAACCATTGATTATATCGTCAAATCGTTTTCCAAGAGTGGGCGGGTGATCTCGAAAGAATTTTCCGAACAGATCTATCATATTGTTTCAGGTTATCCTTATTACGTACAGTTGATGGCGCATCTCTGCTGGCTGAATACCCGCGGTTTTGTGATCGAAAGTGTGATCAACAAGTCGATAGAAGATCTTTATGATTTTAATGAACGGGTTTTTCGCCGGACAACGGATGTGCTTAGCGATTCGCAATTGAATTATCTGCGCGCCATGATCGACGGTGTCGACCGTTTCAGTGCAGCCGAGACGTTGGCGTTATATAAGCTGCATTCGTCGGCTAATGTGGCGAGGGTGCGTGAGGCGTTGGAGAAAAAGGAGATTTTAGAATTCGGCAAGAATAATAAACCGTCGTTTATTGACCCGGTGTTCGAAATGTGGTTCCGCCGGAGGTATATGAACAATTAGACAAGAGACTAAGAGACAAGAGACTAAGAGA
>DBDM01000141.1:28498-32273 GCA_002293585.1 Bacteroidales bacterium UBA932 | reverse complement strand
AAATCTGCGAGTTCTGCGGGAAATAGATGTTGAGAAATGAAAGAAAAAAAACAAATGGCAAATGGCAGGCGCGTGGTGGTGGGGATTACCGGTGCGAGCGGTGCGTTATATGCGCAGCGTTTGTTAGGTAAGTTGAGCGCTATGCCTGATGTGGAGGTGGCGGTGGTGTTTACGGACAACGGCCAACAGGTTTATCGTTATGAGTTGGGCGATGCTGATTATGAAACCTTGTCTTTCCGGCGCTATGACAACAATGATTTTTATGCGCCTTTTGCTTCCGGCTCTGCCGGTTTTGATACCTTAATTGTGGCGCCTTGCAGTATGGGTGCGCTGGCGCGCATTGCCGGCGGATTGGCCTCTGACCTGATTAGCCGCACAGCCGATGTGATGCTGAAAGAGCGTCGCCGTTTGATCCTCGTTCCCCGTGAAACGCCTTATAACCTTATACACCTGCGCAACATGGTACAGGTGACCGAAGCCGGCGGTATTATTNNGCCCGCCGGTCCTTCATTTTATAGTCGGCCGGACACCATCGAACAATTGGCCGATACGGTGGTTGACCGTGTGTTGCAGTTGGCCGGATTGGAGGCGGAAGGCTATAAGTGGGGAGATTAATAGATCAACATCCGGACAATAAGGTCCGATTGCAGAAAAAGTTTGGCAGGTATAAAAAATATGCTGTCATGTTTGACGATGGCGCCTTTTTGTAGTAGGGGTTTCACTTTTTTCAAAAAATAGGCTGCAATTTTTTTCTCAAAATTTTTACGGATATAATTTTCATCAACACCTTTTGCGGTGCGTAGTCTGGTGAGGATATATTCATTGTAACGCATTGCCGCATCCAGTGTTTCCTGTTCGAAAAATGTCGTTCCGTTGTCCAGCGCCTCCATGTATTGCAGGTTGTTCGCTACGTTCCATTGCCGGCTTTCCATGTCGAAGGAGTGTGCCGACGGGCCGATGCCGATATAGGGTTGCTGTTGCCAATAGTTACTGTTGTGTATGGCCTGCATGCCTTCCCGCGCGAAGTTCGATACTTCGTAATGTTCATATCCCGCTCGCAGTAGTGTGGTATGCAATTGCAGAAATTGTGCTTCGCTTTCTTCTTCATTAATGGGGTCGAGCGATCCTTTGGCTTGTTGCCTGCCTAAAATAGTACGTGGTTCAATGGTCAGGTGGTAAGCGGAGATATGCGGTACGTCGAGCAGTAATGCTTGTTCCAGCGTGGTTTTCCATTCGTTGTCGGAAAGTTGGGGAAAACCGTAGATCAGATCAATAGTGATATTCCGGAAGCCCGCCTGTTTGGCCATCCGCACGCTTTCCACAGCCTGCGCTGCGTTGTGCCGCCGGTTCATCCATTGCAAATGTGTGTCGTTGAATGACTGTATACCTATGCTTAAACGGTTCACGCCAATGGATAAAAGTCCGTTTAAGTATTCCGGCGTAAGGTCGTCGGGATTGGCTTCTACCGTAAATTCTACAAAATCCCGGACATCAAAAGTCGATCTTACGGTTTCTACCAGCAAACCTAATTCCTGCGGTGAATATACTGTGGGGGTGCCTCCTCCAAAATACAGGGTTGCAGGTTCGCCGGAAAAGGCGGCTAAATACCGGCGCCGCAAGACTGTTTCACGCATCAAAGCCTGCAACATTGCTTCTTTATTAGCTTGGGATACAGAAAAATAAAAGTCGCAGTAACTGCACAGTTGCTTGCAAAACGGAATATGTAAATAAATGCCTCTCACAAAAAAAATCTTTAAAATTGACACAAAAATAGCATATTTTTTCAAAATTTCATTATTTTTGTCTAAAATATGTTACATTTGCATCTTTAAAATCTTATCTATATGAAAAAAAGGTATGTGCTTTTATTGTTTTTTTGTATAACATCTGTTTGTTCGCTTTTTGCGCAGACAGCGCCGGCTAAATGGTCGGTGAAGCAACAGCCCGGTAGTAACGGGGAAATAGAATTGATATTCACGGCTACCATAGAGCCTAATTGGTACATGTATAGTACGGATCCCGGCGACGGCCCGGTAGCTACGGCAGTGACGCTTACGGCGAGCAGTGATTTTACTACGGAGGGTGCATTGACCGAATTGACGCCTGCGAAATCGAAGTACGACGAGGCTTTTGAAGCTACGGTGAAAGTGTTTTATAACACGGCATCCTTTGTTCAGAAAATAAAACCGCAAACCGGTAAGAATTTCACGGTGCGGAGTGCTGTTGTTTTTCAATGCTGCGACGGCAATTCCTGTACTTTTGGAGAAGAGGAGTTGACTATTGAGATCGCCGGCAACGGCAGCGCTTCGGCAACGAAAGAAGCCACTGCAACAGCTTCATCCGACACAGCTGATGACGACGGATTGCTGATGTTTTTCCTTATTGCCCTGGCGGCAGGATTGGGCGCGGTGTTTACGCCCTGCGTGTTCCCTATGATCCCCATGACGGTGAGTTTCTTTTTGAGTGGTAAACAAAGCAAGCGTGCTGCGGTTATTCGCGGACTGATCTTCGGGCTTTCCGTTACCTTAATATATACGTTGGTGGGCGTGTTGGCTGCGGTATTCAAAAGCGCCGATGCCGCCGATGCGATGAGCACGCACTGGATTCCCAACCTCATTTTTGCGGTGGTGTTCCTGGCGTTCGCTTTGTCGTTCTTCGGAGCCTTTGAAATTACCTTGCCTACGGGATTGGCGAATAAAGCCGACCAGAAAGCCGACAGCAGCGGTTATTTCGGTGCGTTCTTCGTAGCCGTGGCGTTGGTGATCGTGTCGTTCTCGTGTACAGGCCCCTTTGTCGGCACTATTCTTGTGGAGTCGATGAGTAGCGGGTTAGGCGTGAAACCTATACTGGGCATGTTCGGCTTCGGTTTCGCACTGGCTTTCCCTTTCATGCTCTTCGCTTTTTCTCCTTCATTAATGAAAAAAATGCCGAAATCGGGCGGATGGCTGAATATGGTAAAGGTAGTGTTCGCATTCCTCCTGTTGGGTTTCAGCTTGAAGTATGTGTTGATGTTCGGGGAATATTTCGGATGGCACCTGATCTCGCGCGAAGTATTTATCGGTATATGGATCGTGTTGGCCATCCTGCTGGGGCTTTACTTCCTTGGGAAATTGCGCTTGTCGCACGACAGTGAGGTACAGCACGTGAGTGTTACCCGCCTGCTGTTTGCCATTGCCTCGTTCACTTTTGCCTGTTATTTATTGCCGGGATTGTTCGGCGCGCCGCTTCCTGCCTTATCGGGCATTGTTCCCGACCCTAAAGGCCCTTCGGTGTTTGCCGTCCAATCATCCGACGGCAACACGGCGTCTGCGGCCTACAATATGGGTTTGTGCGGCGAAGCGAAATATAGCGACCCCAATCATCAATTACCTTATGGCTTGTTGGCTTACCATGATGTTCAGCAAGCTATTGAGTGCGCCAAACAGCAAAATAAACCGGTGTTGCTGGTGTTTAAATTTAATGGTTGTAGTGTATGCAAGAAGATGGAAGGCACGGTGTGGGGTGATGAGCGTGTGTTGGATATTCTTCGTAATAAGGTAGTGATTACTACTATTTATGTAGATGACAATACCGAATTGCCCGAAAACGAATGGGTGACGTCTACGCTTGACGGCAAAGTGAAGAAAACCTTAGGCCGCAAGATGCGCGATTATCAGATGACCCGTTTCAATGTGGCGGCACAACCTTATTATGTGTTGGTAGGTTTCGATGAACAACCGCTCACAACGCCTGTGGCCGAGTGTAGCGTCGATGAATTTTTACAATTCCTGAACAG
>DBDM01000141.1:18115-28482 GCA_002293585.1 Bacteroidales bacterium UBA932 | reverse complement strand
AACCGCCGTACGGATCCATGGTCGCCGCATTGTTCCAACAGTGCGGCGATTGTTTTTTTGAATACCGGATGCGTATATTCCCCGGCAATTTCCGCCATCGGCAGTAATGTAAACCGCCGTTCATGCAGTAGCGGGTGAGGAATGGTGAGTGGTGGCGTCTGCACAATCATTTCGTTGTAAAACAAAATATCAATATCCATTGTCCGCGGTACATACCCTTCACCTTTCACCCTTTCACCTTTCACCCTTCCTAATTCCTGCTCAATCCCCTGCGTAATTTTCAGCAAGGCTTCCGGCGATAGACCCGTGTACAGTTCCACCACCTGGTTGATAAACCACTCGTCGGCATTGAACCCCCAGGGTTCGCTCTCGTATAATGAAGACTCACGGGTGATTTTTCCGGCCTGTGCATTCAGCAAGGCTCGCGCTTCTTGTAATAACAGCGCTTTGTCGCCCATATTACTGCCTAATAATATATACGTTTGATTTGTCATTGCGAAGAACGAAACACCAGTGCATAGAGTTTCATCTGTTTCACCATGGACAGTAAACCGTTGGCACGCGTGGGAGAAAGATTTTCTTTCAATCCTATTTGGTTGATAAAATCGAGCGGCGCATCAATAATAGCCTGCGGCGCTTGTCCCGACAGCACACGCAGTAACAATGCCACAATACCTTTGGTGATAATAGCGTCGCTATCGGCGGTAAAGTACACTAATCCGTTTTCATAAGTTGCAGCCAGCCATACGCGCGATTGGCAACCGTTGATGAGGTGTTGTTCCGTCTTGTCCTTCGGATCGAAAGGAGGTAGCGCTTTCCCTAATTCTATAAGGTGTTCGTACTTATCCATCCATTCGGAGAATAAGGCAAATTCTTCTACAATTTCTTTTTCTATTTCTGCTATGCTCATTATGCCAGTAGTTGTTTAGCTTTGATCAACGCCGTTATGGCCGTATCAATTTCTTCTTTGGTGTTGTAGAATGAGAATGAGAACCGCAGCATACCCTGCACCCCGAAACGCCGCATCAGCGGCTGTGCGCAGAGGTGTCCTGCACGCACGGCGATGCCCGTTTTATCCATCAGCAGGGCGATGTCCGACGGGTGTATGCCATTGATCCCAAAAGCTAGGAGACTTGTTTTGGGTTGTGCGGCGCCGTAAACATGTACGCCGTCGATCTCCTGCAGTCTTTGCATGGCGTAGTTTACCAATGAAGTTTCTTGTTGGTGTATGTTGTCCCAACCGGTTTGTTCTAAATAATCAATAGCGGTTTTCAGTCCGTAAGCGCCGGTGTAGTTCGGTGTTCCGGCCTCGAATTTCAAAGGTAGTCCGGCGTAGGTAGTACGTTCAAACGATACGGTGTCGATCATTTCGCCGCCGCCTTGGTAGGGAGGCAGTTCTGCGAGGTATTTTTCCTTTCCGTAAAGCACGCCGGTTCCCGTGGGGCCATATAATTTATGTCCTGAAAAAACATAAAAATCACCATCAACATCTTGTATATCAATTCCGCCGTGCACCGCTCCCTGCGCGCCGTCGATCATCACCGGCACACCGTGCGCATGGGCAATAGCTATAATTTCTTTTACCGGATTTCTGATGCCCAATACATTAGAAGCCTGCGCCACACAGATTAAACGTGTTCTTGACGTGATCAATTCCGGTAGTTTTTCAACGGCTAACCGGCCGTCGTCGTGCACCGGAAGGATTTTCAGCGAAGCGTCTTTGCGTTCACATAATAATTGCCAGGGTACGATATTCGAATGGTGTTCCGCTTCGGAAATAATGATCTCGTCACCGGTATGCACATACCGTTCCCCGAAGGAAAAAGCCAGCATATTGATACCGGCCGTGGTTCCGGAGGTGAAAATAATTTCCTCTTTTTTAGCAGCGTTCAGGTAGCGCCGGATGGTTTCACGGGCAGCTTCATAGCGTTCCGTACAAAGGTTACCTAAATAATGAAAGGCCCGGTGAATATTCCCGTTGGTTTTGCTATTCATTTCATTTACAACATCTATAACCGCCTTTGGCTTTTGGGTTGTGGCGGCATTGTCGAAATAGATCAAGGGTTTGCCATACACTTCCTGGTGTAGGGCGGGGAAATCCTGCCTTATTTTATTTATGTTAAACATGTCACAAATGTAATAATTTTTTTTCGAAATTCAAGAAAAATCAGTACCTTTGTAAGTTAGGCATAACATGTTTAATTTATGTACGAATTTATTAAAGGAATTGTAGCAGAATTGACACCTACTTATGTGGTGATAGAGGCCGGCGGCGTAGGCTATTCTATTAACATATCGCTTCAAACCTACGCTGCTGTCGGTGAATTGCGTGAATTACAATTATGGACGCACCATATCGTACGGGAAGACGCCGAGTTGTTGTTCGGATTTTACGAGAAGGAAGAACGGGAGATTTTCCGTTTGCTGATCGGTGTTTCCGGTATCGGGCCGAATACGGCGCGCATGATCTTGTCGTCCCTTTCTTCTTCGGAAGTGCGCACAGCCATTATGCAGGACGATGTACGCCGCTTGCAGGGCGTTAAGGGAATAGGTCTGAAAACCGCTCAGCGTATGGTCGTGGAACTTAAAGATAAAGTAGTTAAAACTACAGGATTGCCGGATGCGGCAGTGCCCGGCGCTACGTCCGGTATTCGCGACGAAGCATTGTCGGCGCTGGTTATGCTTGGTTTCGCCAAGGCGCCGGCTGAAAAGGCGTTATCGGTTTTGTTACGTGATAACCCTAAATATACACTCGAAGATTTGATTAAAGCAGCCTTGAAACACTTATAGTGCGACGTTTATATCTACATACTGCCCTCTTATTGCTTTGTGCATATAGTCTTACTGCTTATGCACAGGACGAACCCGCCGTTCCGTTGATGGGACAGCAGGCCTCGGCGCCCATTGTAGACTACGACCCGGTAAGCGGCGATTATTTATACTACTACAGTTATGACACCCGCAAGACAAGGCCCTACAAGGTGCTGTCGGCCGAAGAGTACCGCCGCGAGCAGTTTCTCAATTCCCTTCGGCAGGGATGGGACAGACAGCGCGGACTGCAATCCGGAGAAGTGGGCGGATTGGGACAAAATCAAAATGGGAATATTATTCCTACATCGTTCTCCGTAAATAGCGATGTCTTTAAAAAAGTATTCGGTTCCAATGAGATTTCAGTGAACCCGCAAGGTAACATAGATCTGCGTTTCGGTATCAATCATAATTACACCGACAATCCGGTGATCCCCGAACGTTATCGCGGAAATACCAGTTTTGATTTCAAAATAAAAATGATGTTTAATGTCGATGCTTCGATCGGCGACCGCATTAAACTGAACTGGAATTATAACACGGAAGCTACTTTCGACTTTGAAACCAACTTCAAGATCGAATATGCGGGGAATGAAGACGACATCATTCAGAAAATTGAAGCGGGTAATGTGAATCTTCCGCTCGACGGTACGTTGATCACCGGTAACCAAAGCCTGTTCGGGATTAAAACGGCTTTACGCTTTGGTAAACTCGACATGACCGCTATTTTCTCACGACAGGATGCCGAAACCAAAACCGTCGAAATACAAGGCAGCGGACAGTCGAATGTGTTTGAAATTTCTGCCGACAAGTACGACGCCAACCGGCACTTTTTCCTGAATCATTATTTTCGTGAAAATTACGACCAATATTTGAGCCGCCTGCCCTTGGTACTTTCCGGCATTAATATCACGCGAGTGGAAGTGTGGATCACAAACAAGGGAGCAAAGTTTGAAGACTCGCGGAATGTGGTGGCGTTTATGGATCTTGGGGAGGCCGACGTGATTTACAACCTGATGTTTAGCCGGCGGCACGGCGGTTATCCCGACTCATCAAGTAATAATTTATTGAATGTTGTTGATGTCGCGCAGTTGCGCAATCTTTCCAATGTTACCGACTATCTCTCGGGAACATTGCGGCTGAGGAACAGCGAGGATTTTGAGAAATTGGAAAATGCCCGGAAATTAAATCCTAATGAATATGCGGTTAACACGCAGTTGGGATATATTTCTTTAAACCAGGCGCTCAATAATGATGAAGTGTTGGCGGTGGCTTACGAATATGAAGCTTTCGGACAAACGTATAAGGTAGGAGAGATCTCTACGGATGGTGTTGTGGCTCCCAATACGCTGGTGCTGAAATTGCTGAAAGGTACTACCTTGTCGCCTAAGTTGCCTACCTGGCAATTGATGATGAAAAATATTTATTCGCTCGATGCTTACAGTATCAGCCCGAAGGATTTTCTGATGGATATTTTCTATGAGAATAGCGAGGCCGGTGCCGCACTGCCATACATCGGTGAAGGAAAAATTGCCAACAAACCTTTATTGCGCGTACTGAACCTTGATAACCTGAACGGTCAGTTAGACGCGTCGCCCGACGGCATTTTCGACTTCATTGACGGTGTTACCGTGCTGGCATCACGGGGAAGGATTATCTTCCCTTCGCTGGAGCCTTTCGGCCGTTATCTCGAAAAGCAAATCGATAATCCCGTACTTGCGCAGAAATATGCATTCAATGAGTTATATGATTCTACATTGGTGAAAGCCCAGTCGTTTGCCGAGAAGAACCGTTTTAAATTGATAGGTAGTTATGTGTCGGAAGGCGGTTCGGAGATCAGACTGAATGCTACGAATATTCCGCAAGGCTCGGTGGTGGTGACGGCCGGAGGTATTCAATTGCAGGAAAATATAGACTACGAAGTGAACTATATGCTGGGTACCGTACGTATATTGAACCGCGCATACCTTGAGTCGGGAACGCCCATCCGTGTGTCGCTGGAAAATCGCCAGTTGTTCAATCTGCAAACAAAAACATTGATAGGTACGAATTTGAAATACCGTTTCAATGATAATTTTTATATAGGGGCCACGATCCTTAACCTCAGTGAGCGGCCGCTCACACAAAAAGTAAATTGGGGCAATGAAGCGATTTCCAATACTATTTGGGGTATTAATACCGCCTATAGGATGGAAGCGCCTTTTATTACCAAAGGCTTGAATGTATTGCCTTTTTATAGTTCTAATGAAAAATCGTCCATCGCTTTCGATGCGGAGTTCGCACAATTTCTTCCCGGGCACTCCGGCGCTATTGATGCTTCCGGCGGAACGGTTTTTATCGACGACTTTGAAAGTAGTGAAACATCACTTGACCTGCGCAGTGTAACGGCATGGACGCTGGCCAGCACGCCGCAGGGACAAGACCAGTTATTCCCCGAAGCCATGGCCACTTCTTTGAACTATGGCTTTAAGCGCGCGCGCCTGTCGTGGTATTCCATTTATCCGGAATTTCTGCGTAATTCCGCCTATACGCCGGCTTATATCAAAAATAATCCGGGACTATATCAGGAAAACCATTTTGTACGTGAGATCCCTATCCGTGAACTATTCCCCGAGCAGGATGAGGTGTTGGGCACGCCTGCGAACCTGCCGGTGTTCAACATGGCATTTTATCCTGAGGAAAAAGGCCCCTACAACTACGATACGGACGTGAACGCAGACGGGGTATTGAAACGCCCGGACGAGCGATGGGGCGGCATTATGCGCTCATTGCCCGTGACCGACTTTGAAACGGCTAACTATGATTATGTGGAGTTCTGGTTGATGGATCCTTTTGTGTACAAGCCGGAAACAAATTCAAAAGGGAAATTGTATATCAACCTTGGGAATGTGTCGGAAGACATTTTGAAAGACGGTAAGAAGTCGTTTGAAAACGGCTTGCCGCCTTTTGAAGATACTGCCCGTTATGAAACTACTATTTGGGGGCGCGTGCCGAAAGTGCAGTCGCTCACGCAGACCTTTGATAACGATTTTGCTTCCCGCGCTTATCAGGATGTGGGGATGGACGGTTTGGACAACGGGCATGAACGAAGTCATTTCAAAAATTATATGGATGGAATGAAGGCATTGCTTACGCCTCAGGCTTATAGTAATGTGGAGAACGACCCTGCCGGCGATAATTATATGTATTATCTCCATAGCGCTTACGACCAGCGACAGGCTTCGATTCTCGACCGTTATAAATATTACAATAATCCGGAAGGCAACTCTACACCCACCGACGGTGATAATTCCATGGGAACCACTTTGCCGGACATGGAGGATATTAATCGCGACTATACCATGAACGAGTCGGAGAATTATCTCCAATATGAAATTGATATTAATCCCAATGCTTTGCGGGTAGGTCAAAATTATATTACGGATAGCCGCACGGTATCGGTGAATTTCAGGGATAACGGCCCGTCTACGGTGACCTGGTACCAATTCAAGGTGCCCATTAGCGAAGGACGCGCCATCGGCGCCATACAAGACCTCAAGTCGATCCGTTTTGTGCGTATGTTCCTGCGCGGCTTCCAGGACACGACGATTATGCGTTTTGGCGTATTGAAATTAGTGCGCGGCGAGTGGCGCCGTTACACACAGTCGTTGATGGAAGGACAGGAAGGAACGGCGCAGCCGGAATTGACCAATGCACTTTTCGATGTTACGTCGGTGAGCATTGAAGAAAATGCTTCGCGTACGCCGGTGAACTACCTGCTTCCTCCGGGCGTTTCGCGACAGATAGATCCGGGAGAGTACCAGGTGCGGCAATTGAACGAGCAGTCCATGCAGTTGAGGGTGATTGACCTGGCCGACGGCGATGCCCGTGCCGCGTATAAAAATACCTTCTTCGATTTCCGCCAATATAATCGCCTGAAAATGGATGTGCATGCGGAAGCTATTGCGGGAGACCCTTTGCGCGACAATGAAATATCGATGTTCGTACGTATCGGATCGGATTTCCGTTATAATTATTATGAATATGAAATTCCCTTATCGCTCACGGCGCCGGGATATTATTACGACAACCAGCGTGAAATAGTGTGGCCGGAAAGTAACCGGCTCGACATCGACCTGGATATTTTCACCAGAGCTAAATTGGAACGCAATGCACTGCTTAAAGCGCAGGGCGGTTCGTTGTCGTCGGTGTTTGAGAAGAGGGATGGAAAGAATACCGTACGTATAGTAGGAAATCCTAATTTAGGCGGGGTTCGTACATTGATGATAGGTATCCGTAACCCGTCGCGGCGCAACAGGTCGGGCGATGACGGATTGTCTAAGTCGGCTATTGTATGGATGGATGAATTGCGTTTGACGAACTTCGACGAAAGTCCGGGTTATGCAGCCAACGCCCGTATGTCGGCCAAGCTGGCAGACCTTGGTAATATTACGATTGCCGGAAATATGATGACGCCTAACTTCGGAAGTTTGGAAGCGAAAATTGCCGATCGTTCAATGGTACAGGTGTACCAGTATGATATTGCGTCGAATTTGGAGTTGGGTAGATTTTTCCCGGAACGTTTCGGGATTCGCTTGCCTTTCTTCTTCGGCTTTATGGAAAATTACACTACGCCGAAATATAGTCCTTTTGATCAGGATATTTTATTTAGTGAGGCATTGGATATCCTGCCGTCGCATGAACGCGACTCTTTGCGCCGTATGGTACTTGATTTTAAACAACGCCTGGCGGTTAATTTGACCAATGTGCGTGTTGGAGCTAATACTACCGAACAAAAGGTCTTCCATCCGTCGAACTTTTCATTGAGTCTTTCTTATAACCGTTTATTAGCACATAATTCGCGCCTCGACCATCAGCGGGATGAAAACTATCATTTCAACTTGGGCTATGCGTATAATGTGCAGCCCTTCCATATAGATATTTTCAAAGGCGTGCCGTGGTTGCAGTCGAAATATTTGCGCTTGATCAATGAATTGAATTTTAATCCTTATCCCAACCAGTTTACTTTTAATACCGATATCAATAGGTCGTACAACGAATTGCAGTACCGTACGATCGCCGCTCCCGATGTGATATTGCCGGCCACTGCTGCAAAGGATTTTACCTGGGACAGGGATTATAAGATGCTTTGGGATATTACACGCAGTATCAAGCTGGATTTCTCGGCTAACAACCGCGCGCGTATTGATGAGCCCGACGGTATTATCAACAAAGATCTGGATCCAGAAGGCTATCGCCATTGGAAAGATTCTACCTGGACTAATTTCTGGAACATGGGGCGCAATGTACAATACAATCATAGTTATGATCTTACCTGGACAGTGCCGATTAATAAAATTCCTTTTTTGGAATGGACCAGTTCTTCGCTTCGCTACGGCGGCAGTTTCGACTGGCAGGCTGCTCCCCTGCTGAATGATGAGTCCTATGATCCGGGCAATACCATTGCCAATTCGCGTAACCTCACCGCCAGTTTGTCGCTCAATTTGGAAACGCTGTATAACAAAGTGCCTTTCCTGCGAAGTATTAATGATGAATTTTCCGGCCGTTCGCGCCGGCGTCCGGAATTGGTGGATGTGACGTATGAGAGCGCTAAATTAAATCTACGGGCGAAACAGCGCCGCTCTTTAAAACACAGGTTGGGCACGGAAAATATAAATGTGCAGGTGACTGCCGCCGACGGTAAAATAGTGAAAGCCGAAGTGGCGGTGGTAGATAAAAATACGGTAACCATTATTGCGGAAGAAACAGTGCGAGGTGCTACGGTGAAGGTGAGCGGTAAGGCACCTAAGAAACAAAATCCCATGGCGTATACCGGAAAACTCATGCTGCGTTTAGCCATGATGGTGCGCAATGTGTCGGTGATGTATACCGGAATAGATGCTACTACGGTGCCCGGTTTCAAACCTAATTCGCAATTGTTGGGTATGAATTTTAACGACAGTTGGGCGCCTGGCTGGGGTTTTGTATTCGGGAATCAGGATTATGATTTTGTAGAAATGGCACGGCGAAAACAATGGTTGTCGGCCGATACGAGTATTATTACTCCTTTCCGCATGAACCATTCCAACACCTGGAATTTCCGGGCTACGCTGATACCTGTTCGCGGGTTGACCATTGAGTTGGGCGCACGGCGTGGTTATAACGAAGACCTGTCCACTTATAATATTGCCCGTTCGAATAACCAACGCCAGTTGTCGGGTAATTTCAATATTTCGGTGTTGAGTATTGGGTCGGCATTTGAAAGTCCGTCGGTTGATAATGGTTATGATTCCGATGCTTTCCGGCGATTTCTGCAAAACCGCCAGGTTATTTCACGCCGGTTGGGAGCAGCCAAAGCTGCCCAGCCCGGTGCGCGGGGCAACGGCTATACCGGTGCAATTGGCGCTAACGGCTATGCCGATGGTTTTGGCCCGCTTTCGCCCGAAGTGTTGGTTCCTTCCTTCCTGGCGGCCTACACAGGGCGTTCGGCGGAGAATGTGACCTTAGGCAATTTCCTGAACATCCCTATCCCCGGCTGGCAGATTGCTTATGAAGGCTTGTCGCAAATTCCCGCTTTGAAAGATGTGATCACTTCAGCTACATTAAGGCATTCTTACCAGTCGACCTATGCGGTAAATTCTTTTATGTGGAACCAGAAATATACCGAAGATGCCGACGGTTTTGCTTATGTGCGCAATACGTTGAATGATTTTATTCCGCCGCGCGATCTGATGAATATTCAAATTTCCGAAGATATGTCGCCCCTGCTTTATATTGATCTGGGCTGGTATAATGCTTTGTCTACACGTATTGAGTGGATACGGCGGCGTACGGTAAGCCTGAGCATGGCGAATAATCAAATTACGGAATTTCGTTCCAACGCCTTGAATATCGGTGCAGGCTATACCTTCAGGGAGTTTCCGGTCATCTTTAAATTCCTGAGCAACCGTACATCCCGGAGCAATACGGTGCTGCGTATGCGTGCCGATCTTTCGTTCCGTGACGACCTGAGCATTCTCCGGCGTATTGCGGATGATGATACCGACTTGCCGCAGATCTCCGACGGTAAAAGCACGGTAAGCATTAACTGTTCCGCCGACTATGTGGTGAGTAACAGTGTTACCATTCGTTTATTTTTCGACCGGGTGATCAATACGCCGCGCGTGTCGACTATTGCTACGGCCAATACTTCCGCCGGATTTAGTATCAACTTATCATTAGCACAATAAAAAACTATAAACCATAAAAAATAAATTATTATGAACATTCCTGCAAATTTAAAGTATTCGAAAGACCACGAATGGATTAAGGCGGAAGGCGATATGGCCTACATCGGCATCACCGATTNNTGTGGTAGGTATTACCGATTATGCGCAAGGCCAGTTGGGCGACATCGTGTTTGTCGACGTGCAAACCGAAGGAGAAACCCTTAATCAAGGCGACATGTTTGGCGCTATTGAAGCAGTAAAAACCGTTGCCGATGCTTTCATGCCTCTGTCGGGCGAAGTGACGGAAGTGAACACAGCCCTGGAAAGCGCACCCGAATCGGTAAATAAAGACCCTTATGGCGCCGGATGGAT
>DBDM01000141.1:12555-18033 GCA_002293585.1 Bacteroidales bacterium UBA932 | reverse complement strand
AAAGAATACGGTTTTATTTTTCCGTCGAGTGAGATCTATGACGGACTGAGTGCCGTGTATGATTATGGGCAGTTAGGAGTAGAATTGAAGAACAATATCAAGCGCTACTGGTGGGATGCTATGGTGCGCTTGCATGATAACATTGTAGGTATCGATTCGGCTATTTTCATGCACCCGCGGATATGGGAAGCCTCAGGGCACGTGGGTGCTTTCAACGATCCTTTGATTGATAACAAAGATTCGAAGAAACGATACCGCGCCGATGTGTTGCTCGAAGACCACATTGCGAAAATAGAAGAGAAGATCAATAAGGAAGTAGAAAAAGGCCGTAAGAAATTCGGCGATGCTTTTGACGAAACGCAGTTCCGGGCTACGAACCCCAATGTGTTGCGCAATGTGCAGAAGGCCGAAGAGGTGCGTGCGAAAATGGCCGCTGCGCTGAACGCTAACGACCTTGATGCTTTACGGCAGTTGATCATCGACTGTGAAATTGTCTGCCNNTTCCGGATCGCGCAACTGGACGGAAGTGCGTCAGTTCAACCTCATGTTCAGCACCCAGATGGGCAGTGTGAGCGAGGAGGCGAGTGTCATTTACCTTCGTCCCGAAACCGCACAGGGTATTTTTGTCAACTTCCTGAATGTGCAGAAGACCGGCCGCATGAAAGTGCCTTTCGGCATTGCGCAAATAGGTAAAGCCTTCCGCAATGAAATTGTGGCGCGCCAGTTCATTTTCCGCATGCGTGAGTTCGAACAAATGGAAATGCAATTCTTTGTTCGTCCCGGTGAGGAAATGAAATGGTATGACTATTGGAAAGCCACTCGCCTGCGCTGGCATAAATCCTTAGGTTTAGGCGATGCTAAATACCGCTTCCACGATCACGAAAAGTTAGCCCATTACGCGAATGCCGCAGCTGATATTGAATTTGAATTTCCTTTCGGGTTTAAAGAGCTGGAAGGTATTCACTCGCGCACGGATTTTGACCTTGGCCGTCATCAGGAATTTTCGGGAAAGAAGCTACAATATTTCGATCCTGAGACCAATGAGAGCTACGTGCCTTACGTGGTGGAAACCTCTATTGGACTCGACCGCACGGTGCTTGCCGTGCTGTCTGCCGCCTACACCGAAGAGAAGTTGGACAATGGCGAAGAACGGGTGGTAATGCGTATTCCCGCTGTGCTGGCGCCGGTGAAATTAGCCGTGCTGCCTTTGGTGAAGAAAGACGGATTGCCCGAAAAGGCGCGTGAAATTATGTCCGGACTGCGTTTCGACTTCAATTGCCAATATGACGAGAAAGACAGCATAGGCAAGCGCTACCGCCGGCAGGATGCCATTGGTACGCCCTACTGCATTACCATTGACCACCAGTCGTTGGAAGACGATTGTGTCACCATCCGCGAGCGCGACACCATGCAACAAGAGCGGGTACCCATTGCGAACTTGCGGGAGATAGTGGAGGATAAGGTGAGTTGGCGGAAATGGCTTGAAAGAGTTGAGAGTTGAAAGTTGAGAATTGAGAGCGAAAAACATAACTCTCCACTCTCCATTTTCAACTAAAAAGGTCGCAGCCATGCGGCCTTTTTTTGCATGTATCAAAAAATGTTGTATCTTTATCGCCTGAATCGTAAAAATTTAACCTCCACTCGGGATGAAATAGTAACCTTTATTAAAAATGAGGGAAAAATCCGTTTTGATGAAATGTTGCCCAAATATTTTACAGAGGATGATTTCTCGCCGGCGAAATTTAAAGAATATCTGGGAGAGGCAGGTATTTCGGCGATTTTGCCGCATGAGCAAATTTTACGCAATTTGGGCGCTTGCGATTGGGATAAGGGGCGGTTGGCATATAATAATACCGCCGTATTGTTTTTTGCGCGGGATTTGTCACATCATTACCGGCATGCCACCATCACCTGTGCTTTATATAAGGGAACGGATAAGGTCACTGTGCTTGACCGGAAGGATTTTAACGACGACATTATGTCGGACATCAATAATGCTATGATGTTTTTGAAGCAAAATTTGAAATTACGCTATGAATTTGACGGGTCGCTGGCACGTAAGGAAATCCCCGAATTGCCTTATGAGGCCTTGCGTGAGGCTATCATCAATGCAGTTGTACATCGTGATTATTTTCAGAAAGGTGCTAATATCATGGTGGAATTGTATGATGATCGTTTGGAAATTTCTAGCCCCGGCAGTTTGCCGAAAGGACTGGCACCTTCCGATTTTGGCCATAAAAGTATGCGGCGGAATCCGAATATTGCCGATTTATTACAGCGGGCGCAATGGATTGAAAAAATGGGTACAGGTATTAAGCGCATGCAGGAGATGATGGACGAGGCGGGCTTGCCGCCTATAGATTTTTCATTTACCGGATTTGTTACCCTTACTTTTTGGCGTTATCCGAAACCCGAAGCAAGGAAGAAGCCTAAACCAGCCAATGAGCCGGTAGGAAAAATGACACTTCAAATTTTAGATTTGTTGCGGAATAATCCGGCGCTGACCCGTGCGGAACTGTCCCAATTACTGGGTAGTATTTCCGAAGAAGGGGTGAAATATCATTTAACCAAATTAAAACGTAAAGGTTTAATAAAAAGACAAGGCTCTGATATAAAAGGAGTTTGGATAGTCGATAATTAGCTGTTTGTGATTTACTACCCAGAAAACTACCCAGAAAACTACCCAGAAAACTACCCAGAAAACTACCCAGAAAATTTTCTTTTATATATTTTTTTGTATCTTTGCACCCGCAATACACTGTCCTGTGGTGTAATGGTAGCACAACAGTCTCTGGATCTGTTTGTCTAGGTTCGAGTCCTGGCAGGACAACACAAAAGCGGCAAGGAGTAATCCCTGCCGCTTTTTTTAGATACTTGCTCCTTGTTTAGAATTGGTAGCCGGTCCAGGCAAAGACTGAGGGGGCACAGCCTGTGTTTGCCGGGGTGGGATCCAGCGTTAGGCCGGGATAGTTTGCCGGGTTAACCAGCCTGTCGGGAGCAGTCGTCAAGCTATTGGTCAGACTGATGGTGCTCACGTAGGGGGCGTTTTGCGAACCGTCGGAGATGTCGATAAGATCATCTACATGGCCGGTGCCTTTTACCAGGGCGTTGGTTACGATTACCGATGCGTTACGGCGAATTTTCATCAGATCCTGCATTACCTTTGCCTCGCCTGTATATACCTTGTCAGGAAAGTAGGCTAAACGCAGGTCGAATGTCACGTTGGTGATCTTGAAATTGGACTGGCCGGTGTATTCCGGATTGAGACCGTCGAAATTACCGTCGGCTTCCACGCCCCTGGGGTCAGCTTCGGTGCTGCTGAAGCCGGCTTCCCAGATGCCGTAAGCGTTCTTCAACTCGCCACTGTAGCCTTGGGTGAAGTCGAACATATCGTCGTCGGAATTTACCACCAGCAGGTTTTCTACATTTACCGAACCGCCGAAAAATTCGATGCCGTCGTCAGAACCTTCATATATGAAAATGTTATTGATCGTTGTGCCTTTTCCCACGCCGTTTAGCGTAAATCCGTTGTGCTCTACGTCAGCGCTTGAGCGGGCGCCGGTGTATTCGAGTGTCAGGTAGGTGATGGTTCCCGAGTTGTCGTTCACGTCGTTGCCGCCATAGAGATAGGCGTTGCTGATTTCGGTTTTACCGGTTCCGCCTCCCGACAGGGGCGCTTTGCCGTTGATGATCAACCCGCCCCAATGGCCGGCTTTGGCATCGCTGACATCGGCGGTCATTACCACAGGCTTTTCAGCCGTTCCGTTTACATTGATTTTGCCGCCCTGCAGCACCAGGATGTAGCTGCCGAATCCCTTCTTGGCTTTGATGAAGGTGCCTGCGGGGATGGTGAGCGTTCCGCCGTCTTCCACGAGTACCGGGCCGGTGATAGTATAGGTCATCGCTGCGTCGAGGATTTTATGGCCGGTAATACTTCCCACCAGAATATCCTCAGTGGCTGCTGCGAACTCAGCCTTGATCGCAACATCCCCTGCGGGCATCGGAAAACTTGCAGGGTTGGCAGTGACATTGGAGATATTGGCGCTACCGCTTTCCACTGTCCATTTGGAGAACTGAAAGCCATCGGTCGGAATTGCGGCCAGGTTTACAGTTTTACCTGCGGCGGCCTTTTCAACGCCGGCGTGGGCTGTGCCGCCTGTGGTAGAAGTCACGGTAATGTTGTACTCAGTGTCCGTTGCCTTGTCACACGAAGCGATGGTCAACGCGCACATGCACAGTGCGGCAGTAAACAGGTTAAATAGATTTTTTTTCATTGTAAATTGTTTTAAATAGTTATATTCATTCGTAAAATTCGGCGCTAAAAATCGAAACTGACACCTACGCTTACGTCAACACCTTTGCGGTATTCGCCGAGTATTATTTTTCCTTCCCGGCTTGTATAGTCGCGCGTCAGGCGGTGGACGGGATTGAGCAGGTTGCTCGCTTTCAATTGCAGTGTCATATATCTGTTGGCTTTGAATGACGACACGAAGGCCAATGTGGCCACTCCTTCTTCAATAATATCCCTGTATCCCCGTGTCCCGAGCGTGTGTATCCGGGAGCTGAACCAATTAACGATTACAGAGGCGTTCAATACTTTCGTCCCCCAGGTGTGGTTATACGACAGGTCGGCGTTCAGCAGGAAAGGAGAGGCGCTTTCCAGTTTGGTACTTCTGCGGTCGGTATTCTCAACATCAAACTCCAAGTCGCTGTATATATACGACAGGTTAAGCCCCAACGTAAGCCGGTTGCCGCGGAACAGCCCCGTGGTGTTGGAGATATTGAAAATGTTTTTGCGCATTTCGAATTCCACACCCGCCACATTGGCCTTTTCGCCGATATTGTTGTAGGAAAGCAGTCCCGCTGAGCCGCCTATGTCCACACGCCCTATTGGGTTGACGATATGTTTGTAGAATGCACCCACAGCAATGAGTTCGGAATTGCTCGGATACCAGTCCCATTTCAGGTCGGCGTTGTAGTTGTCCGACGGTTTCAGGTTAGGGTTCCCTTCGCTTGAAAAACCGATGTTGATATATTGGTAGGGTGCTATTTCTTTCGCTTGGGGCAGGGTGTAGCTTTTGCTCAATCCCAGGCGCAGGGAGTGTTTGTCGGCAAGGTCGTAGCGCAGGCTCAGTGAGGGCAGGTAGTAGGGCTTTTTGATCTCTTGCACGCCGGGCGGAACGGTTTCTACATTATAATCAACGGTTATATCTACATAGTCGATCTGGAATCCGATGTTGGCGGCAAGTCTTTTTGTCCATTGATGCGTTGCTTCCACATAGGCCGAATGTATGTTTTTATGGACATCGTAGCTGTTTTCCCTTCCTTCGATCATGGTGAATTTTCCCGCCGTATAGTTTTCGCTGTTATAAATTTTGTCGAGTTGCAGGTCATCTGCAGAAAAGAATCCCGAAGAAGCTCCGATATTGTATTCGGTTGCGCTGAACCCGTCGTCTACGAGGCGACCACGGTAACCAT
>DBDM01000141.1:4709-12510 GCA_002293585.1 Bacteroidales bacterium UBA932 | reverse complement strand
GCGAGAAGAAACGCTTCTGCCGGTTGCCTGCCACCAAAGCATACTGTCCGTTATCCAACAGGGATAGATAATTCTCGCGGCGGTCGGGTTCCAGTCCCTTTATGGTGTTGTAGGCTGCGCCGATGTTTACCTGCCAGCGGTTGGCAAGGTTCAACGTTGTCATCAACTGGTGGGTGAGGAGCAGGTTGTCGTTGCTTTGCTGCCGCCTCAGGAAGGCTTCGCCATTCTCGGTGCCCTGGTTTAACTCCGGAAGATAACCTTGGTACTGCCCTACATATTGATTGTTGGCGTGGACGAGCATGAAATTATAGGTGAAAGAATGCTTGTTGTCGAGTTTGAAATCAACATTGCCCAGCACTAGTTGGTTAATGTCTATCGTCGATTTTTTGCCCTGTTGATCCTGAAAAACCGTTTCACCGTTTGCCGTGCTTTTTCGCACTGTTTCGTCGGTGTAGGAATAGTCTGTGCTGTGTGTTGCAACAATGAAAAACGAGAGCGGGTTGTTTTTCTCGCCGAAGTTCCATCGTTTTCCGCCCGATATCCCATAGCTGTGATTCAGCGGCAGGTGCACCGTTGAGGGATCGAGTTTGTTGGCAAAGTTGAATTTGTCTTCGGAAGGCCTTGCTGTGCGGCTCATTCCGAAATAATTCACGCCGTCCTGTTTGAGGAAATTATTGCTGCTACCGACTGATGCACTGTTGATCCCTCCGCCGAGACTCACCGACAGGGCTTGTGTTCCGAGCAATTCCTTGGAGCGGATATCTATGACGGCACCTCCTACATCGCCACTATTAGAGGCGCTGAATACCTTGTTCACGCCGATGTTTTGGATGATATCGGAACCGAAAAATTCGAGTGCGATATTTTTATATTCGGGGTCTTCGCTGGGTAGCGGGAATCCGTTCAGAAAAGTGGCGTTGTACCTGTCGCCGAGACCGCGCACAAATACATTCTTAACCCCCTCTTGTTTTGATATTCCGGAGACCTGGGCAACGGCGGCTTGTGCATCGCCGATCCCTTTTCGCGACATTTCGGCCGCGCCGACGGATTGTACGGCGACCAGCGCCTGTTTCTGTCCCAACAGCAGCACGTTTTCGCTCTCGTTGTTGATTCGTGCAACGACTACTATATCGTTGAGGTTGATCCCGCTGGAGCGCAGCGGGATGCGGACTGTTACCACTTTGTCGGCTTCCACGTTAAGCGTTTGGCGGAACACTTCATAGCCCAGATAATGGGCAGTTATGGTGACCTGTCCCGGAGTAATATTTGAAATAGTGAAGCCACCCTCCGCATCGGTGGCGGCGCTTATGGTAGTACCTTCTATTAATATGGTTGTTCCGATGAGCAATTCGTCCGTAACGGCGTCGAGTACTGTTCCTTTGATTGTCCCTTTTTGGGCGAATGTTGCCGAAGTGGCGGTTGTGAAGAGGAGTGCAAGTAGTGCGACTTTCAAAATTTTTTCCTTAAGCATTGATTAAATAACCTTATTTTACGATACAAAGAAACGCCACAGGCGTTACATTGTTATTACGGTGAAAATATGCTTTGATTACGTACCATTTTCGTATTATTTTTGTAAATCAATTGAAAAATTTGTATATTTGTCTATAAGAAATTTTAATTTTCGGATAGAGCGGTGGAAAAAATAATTATCATAGGCGCTACTTCCGGCATCGGACGGGCTGTGGCGGAGCATTATGCTCAACGGGGATTAACGGTTGGCATTACCGGTCGCAGGACGGCTTTGCTGGAAGAGATCAGGCAACAATATCCGGCGAATGTCCATATCAAAACTATGGATATTACCGATGAATCGGCCGTAGAAAAACTCCGGGAACTGGTAGACGAAATGGGCGGTATGGACAGGCTGTTTATTAATGCCGGTTACGGTAAAGACCTGGCGGAACTGGATGCGGAAGTAGAGATGCAGGCGGTAAGAGTCAATGCCCTTGGATTTACCGCCATGATGGTTTTTGGTTATAATTATTTCAAACAAACGAAATCGGGGCATATAGTGGTCACTTCCTCGGTAGCGAGTGTGCGGGCTTTGCGCCAATCACCGGCTTATTCGGCGTCCAAGCGCTACATGCGACAATATGTTGATGCTTTAGCGCAACGGGCGCGCCACGAAAAGATCAATTTAAAGTTTACCACCCTGATGCCGGGTTTTATTGACACTGATTTTCTAAAAGGTCATAACTACCCGTTGATTGCTCCCTTGTCGAAAGTGGTGAAAGGCATTTACAGGGCTATCGACCGGAAGCAACGCGCTGTTTACCTGCCTTTCCGCTGGAATTTCGTAGTCTTTTGCTGGCGCCTGATTCCCCGGTGGATTTGGGAAAGGTGTTGAATTATTTCAATTATTTTTTATATCTTTGTACATTCATCAATAGGAATCAACTCATGAATAAGGCTTTACTTCATAATATACAATTGAGTTTAGCACAGACTCCGGTGCAGAAAGCCTGGTTGTTCGGTTCGTTTGCCCGCAATGAGGAAACGGTCGACAGTGATATTGATATATTGGTAGAATTTATTCCCGGAGTAAAAATCAGTTTATTTAATTATGGTGCAATAGTGTATGATTTGGAGCAAATTACCGGGCATAAAATTGATTTGGTACAGGCAGGTATGTTGAAACCTTTTGCCCGTCGGTCGATAGAGCACGATAAAGTGTTGATTTATGAGAGAAAAACCACGTGACATAGAGCGCATGCAACATATGTTTGAAGCTGTAAATGACATTTTGGAATTTGCGGCTGGTAAGTCATTTGACGATTTTAAATCAAATAAAATGATGAAACATGCCATATTTAGAGACCTTGCGGTTGTTGGTGAAGCAGCCAATTTACTGACTAAAGAATATAGAGCAGCGCATTCGGACATTGCATGGAATGAAATTATTGGTATGCGTCATGTCTTGGTACATGGCTACTATGAAGCGGACGAGACCATTGTTTGGCAAACGATTATTGACGATTTACCGAAACTTAGGGCGGAATTAGTAAAGTTGGTTTAAGGTATAATTAGATGGTATTTTCAGGATATTTATCGGTTTTTTAGACGGCTTAAAATAAATTACGCAATGGATAAAGAATTAGAAAAATTAGCTCCATCAAAACAATCGGCTGCCAAAACAATGTTTGCAGCCTTTAAAATATTAAAAGAAGCAGGTGGTCAGCTTTCTGGCAAACAAGTAATAGACAAAATTCGCAAGACTGTTGAACTGACCGAATGGGAAAAACAAGTTTATGAAAAAACAGGATATGTTCGTTGGGAGTCAATTTTGCATTTCTATACTATTGATGGAATTAAAGCGGGATTTTTGAGAAAAAATAAAGGTATCTGGTATCTAACGGAGGAAGGTGAAAAGGCGATTAAACTTGGGCCGGCAAAACTTCTTGAAACAGCATCTCAATTATATAGAACTTGGGCGGCCAATAAAGATAACAAACCTAAAAAGGGTAAGTCTGTGGAAGATGAGCCGATAGAACTTGAAGAAAATAAACCACAAACTCAAAAAGCAAATCTTGATTTGCTAGAAGAACAAGCTATTTGTGGAATTAAAGATTTTATAAGAAGTAAAAATGCTTATCCTATCTATTTTTTAGGAAGCAATGATTGATAGTGTAAAGTAGTTGCAACCTGCAATCTAAACGCAGGTGCTTTCCGTTCTATTTCAGAAGGGGATGCTTTATATTTGGCCGCCACGTCCCGCCATTGAGCAACGGCGGAAGCAACTTCATTATTTATTTCATCGGCACGTTCAGTCGATAACAAATAATGGGGCGCTGTACTCATCACTAAAGCTACGTTCAAGGCGTTGTCGCTTTCATCTATGTTTAACTTTAACCCTGTGCCTGTTTCGTTGGCGTTAATGTCAAAGGCAGGCGAAAGTGTCCACCCGTCTTCGGTATATAAAAAACCATGATTTCTTAAATGATCGTCGGTATTCGACACACAAACGGAAAAAAGTACCCTCCGGAATAATTCCTCAAGATTGGTTGCTACATCTGCGCAATGTGACTTAATAAATTCGACTAATTCGAGGTAGCTGGCTCCGCTATTGGCATCATCACCATCCGTATGTTGCAGTAAGGTCATTGCCGAAGCATAGTGGATACGCTGACCCTCTGCAGTACGGTCAAAACGCCGGGATAAAAAAGTATGGTGAGAAGAGCTTAGTCGTCTTACGCTTGCCTGAGGCACGCAGAGCTTGGCTTTCTCGGCCAATTCGTGAATAATCATTTCCCACAAACCCGTGTCCGCATCATCCCTCTGACTTGGAAATTTGGCTATCCATAGTATACCTTTCGAATCAACTACATCTGCTTTCGGACGGGCGCCTCCCAACGATGATCCCGGAGCAATCAATTGGTTAATCCATTTTAATGATGTCTCATCCGGCCGGTCGGTATTTTTTTCATACTGCTCTGCCGCATACTCCAATTCACGGAGCGATGTCCAGGGAGGTGCCGCCAATAATTTGTCATTGCTTAAAAAATCCCCATCTTCATTTTCTTTGAACCGTAGTCCCCCTATGCGGTGAGCATCATGTACTCCTAACATGAAATCAATTCCACGTAGAGCCTGCAGCTCCCTTTTCTCTTTTTTCGCTAACAAAACTTCCCGTCGTTTCATCAACAGTTGCCCCCACCTGTCGGGCGAAGCATCTTGGAAAATTCCAAAATTTTCGTTCGAAGAGCTATAGTGGATTCCTGCAACAAGCGGCAATTCCGGATCTATAGCTATTCCTGTTTTTATCCATTCCTGATCATATTCGAAAGAATAAACGGTCTTTCCACGCACAGCAGCAAAATGTAACTTACCTACCAGGCGGGGCGTGTCGAACATATACCAATCGGCATACACAAGAATTTTCTTTTCATTATTTGTTTTCATCGGCTCATTCAAATTCCGGTGTATAATTTTCTCCTTTGTCAATGATAGGATCAAGCACCGAAGGATATTTCTTTTTCTTCGGCGCTCTTTTTTTGACGATCAGTCCGGCGTCCTGTATCTGCCTTCCCAGCGGGTCTTTTTCTGCTATAAGTAACAAATCACCCGCTAATCCTAATACAGATAACACTTGAAGGTAATTGCCCAACGAAACCGACGGCAAGCCTTTTTCAATGTTTGCCAGCGTGGATGGGGCCATTCCCGCCCGTTCCGCCATAGACAAAACGGATAGCTTTCGGCGTAACCGGGCGAGCTTGATATTTTCCCCCAATTGAGCGAGAATATTCTTCTGCTTTTGGGTGTATGGAGCATTTTTTGATTTCATAATTACTGATATTTCAGTACAAAAATACAAATAATTACTGAAATATCAAAAATTATGGAGAAATATCTTGTTTTTTACCCCTCCTCGGTTTACACCGCATCTTTCTTCGTATACTCGGAAAAAGTACAGCCGAAAGTGTCTACCAGTACGTTATCCAACGCATCGGCCATGAATGCCATCTTGGTAATATTTTGGCGAACTTCATCCTTGTAGCTTGAGAAAATGTCGGAAATATGCACGCGGTAAGAGAGGTATATTTCACTTCCTTGCAGTCCTAACTGGTAAGGTTTTGCAGGAGCCATGAGCATATAGTTGAGCACCGGTTCCAACTCTTTTTTCGGGAGGATATTGATAGGAGAAGCGCAGAACAGGTAAGCCCGTTGGTAAACAAACAGACGTATCTCCGAGCTTCCTTTATGGAATTTCCAGCTTTCGAAACCAACACGCGCATGCACAGGGTCTATATCCATATCGCGGATAGCCTGCTCGCAGAAAACGGCCAGGTCGGTCAATCCTCTTTCTTTGAAAACGTCTTTATTCAACTGTTCGCCGCACGATGGGCAGTATTCTTCTTCGGTAGAAATCAGCACGCCGCAACTGGGACATTGTACATTAAAAATATTTCTGTCCAGTTCATTGACGCTCTCCAACATTTCTTTCAATGCGGATACCGGTATACCGAAGCCTGTGTTGTCGGCATTGTTGAATTTACTTACGGTAATAGCAATCACTTCGTTTCTATCGTTGAACATTGGTCCGCCGCTATTCCCCGGATTTACGGCCGCATCTGTCTGAATGTAGTAGCTGTTATTCATCAATTGCTTGGGCGATGAAACAGTGCCTTCGGTTACCGTAAAAGGCATGCCGAACGGATAACCGGCTACATTAATTTTTTGTCCTATACGAATTTCTTCCACGTTCGACAATCCTATTTCGGGAAGCGCCGAAAAATCACCTTCCGCCTGCAGCAACGCAATATCGCGAACAGGATTTACGAGGATAACATTCGCAAGAAAAGAATTCTGGTCGTTATCTTTAATGGCCAGTTTTTTGAAACCTTCCACCACGTGATAGTTGGTGACGAAAAGATTGTACTGTTTCAGGTAAAAACAACTGCCTGTGCCGCCGGCATGATTAACTTTGAATACGGTATTGAAAATATTATTTTGTTCCATAATTTATACTTGATTAATATGCTTGTTACTGCTTATGATTTTTTGAATATTTTTTTGAAGATGCCTCCGCCTGACGATTCGGGAGTCAGCCGGCCTTCCATGATATCGCTTAATGCTTTATATAAAATCGGGGCTGCTTCATTGAACGGTTTTGCCGACGCATTTTTCAGTGCATTGACTACAACAGTATTCACATCATCTTGTAAATTGTTATGGAAATACATATTGTAGAATTGGTGGGTAATCATCAGGCAGCAGAGTAAATAATTCTCCTGCTCCAGTCCCTCCGTCACCCTGTCGTAAGCGTTTTTGAAGTTTTCCTGAATGTTTTTCAGGGTTGAACGGCGCTTGTCCGGAATAAATGTTTCTATGAAATACAGGTTTTCCGCCAATTTTTCCTTCGACATATTTTGAAGGTATTCCACCGCCTGCTTGCCGTTCGCCACTACTTCGGGAAGCGGAGTGTCCTCGCGGTCTAATTCCCATACAAACTTATTCAGGTCATTCAATAATTGCCCTTGCGGATGCGCATGGTATAACACTTTAAGCACGGTTGTCACGGTTACATTCCAGGCATAGCCATATTGGCGGGCGCCTTCAAAATGGCCAATCGCTTCTTTCCACTCCCGGCAACTATCCTGAATAACCTGATAAATGCCGTCTACTGTTTTTTGATCATAAGGTGTTATTTTCGGCTCATAAATGCGTTGCGCATTAAATTTCGTAACAAATTCGTCATCGTACCTGTCGCCGATGCGGCATATTTCCTGCAACACATAATATATTTTATAAGGCTCGGCCAGCGCCATCGGACAAGAATATTCAAAAAATAAACGGTCGTCTTCGAGAATGATTTGCGCCAGGTCCAGGTTGTTAAAATTAAGAGAAGTCACTTGCCGTAACAAAGGAATTCTGTTCTTTTCGGGCAATGAAAGAAAGGGCGCCGTAATCTTCAACTCATCACCTTCGATTTTCACCGTCACAATAATAGAACCGTGCGGAACATTAAACTCGGTACCGTCGGCATTGCCGTATTTCGGACGAAATGTTTCGTTAACGTAATCCAACAAGGCGTGAAACGATGCTTTGTAATCCTTGTTTTTAAAAGCCTCGACGCTATAGTCGAAAGCGCTGTCATTCATCTTACTGGCCGTTGAAGCAATAGTAGATGCGTTGAATGTGAATGTTTTTTTCATAAATTATTATGTAGCGTATATTCGTTATCATTTTGTTGATACAAAGATACATAATTTTTTATAAATAAAAAATCCCGCCATTATTGACGGGATTCTACATTATATATTTTATCGCTAAAATTTATGCCGACAGCTTATTCACATGC